>NZ_JAPDBM010000017.1:0-75688 GCF_027705265.1 Aeromonas sp. QDB11
GACTTGAAGGGGATGGTGGTGATCAGATCACCGAGTCCTCAGTTAGTTCCATTCAAGCTGCATCGATTTGGGAAACAACGCCCTCGCCATGTTGAATGAAATTATATGTTTTAAATCAGTCGAATAGTCTCGTATTTAGCGCAATGGCAGCGATAGATAGTGATAGGACACCGGATGGCTGTTCGCACCCGCATATTGTGTCTGTTCTCAGTTCATTCACTTATTTCAATTAATCACCAGAGTTTAACGCCAAATAACTTGTGGAAAATCAACCCACTCAATCCGCAGTATGCAAATGCTGCGTCAATATGTTCCCTCTGTCCCATCTCCTTGCTTGAAAAGCCCCCTGCACGTCCTTAAACTTCAACGTGGGGAAAAGTGGATTAAAGTGGTTTTTAGAGGGGCAATCTGCCTGCTCACTCACCTTCAGGGACTGCAATTTGTTGCGTGGCGCTCATGCTATCAGCCTGGACAGTAAAGGGCGGCTGGCTATTCCGACCAAATTTCGTGATTGGCTGCGCGATGAAAGCGACGGCCAGCTGGTCTGTACCATCGATATTGCCCATCCCTGTCTGCTGCTTTATCCCCTGACTGAATGGGAAGAGGTCGAGCGCAAGCTCAAGACCCTCTCCAGCATGAATCCGCAAGAGCGCCGTTTGCAGCGACTGCTGCTGGGACATGCAACCGAATGCGAGCTGGATGGCAATGGCCGTCTGCTGCTCAGTCAGCCACTGCGCAACCATGCGGGGCTGGACAAGAAAATCATGCTGGTGGGCCAGCTCAACAAGTTTGAGTTGTGGGATGAAGCCCGCTGGCAACAACAGGTCAATGACGACATCTTGGGTCTGCCCGGGGACGATTGGGCAAGCTCACCACGACTACAGGATTTCTCTTTATAAATGACCCAAGCCGCTGAACACATCACAGTGCTGCTGCACGAAGCCGTTGAAGGTCTGGCCATCAAGCCGGACGGTGTCTACGTCGACGGTACTTTTGGCCGTGGTGGTCATTCTCGTCTGATCCTGCAGCACCTTGGTCCCAATGGCCGCCTGATCGCCATCGACCGCGATCCGCAGGCGATCGCCGAAGCAGCCAAGATCCAGGATCCCCGTTTCGAAATCGTGCATGGTCCCTTCTCCGGCATCGCTTCCTATCTGGATGAGCGCGGTTTGTTGGGCAAAGTGGATGGCTTCCTGCTGGATCTGGGGGTCTCTTCACCCCAACTGGATGATGCCGAGCGCGGCTTCAGCTTTATGAAAGATGGTCCGCTCGATATGCGAATGGACCCCACTTCCGGTCAGAGCGCCGCCGAGTGGCTGGCCAAGGCCGATGTGGATGACATCGCCTGGGTGCTGAAGACCTTCGGTGAGGAGCGTTTTGCCAAGAAGATCGCCCGCGCCATCGTGCACGACCGCGTGACCGAGCCTTATGTGCGTACCCGTCAACTGGCGGAGATGATTGCCCGGGTCAATCCGAGCAAGGAGAAGGGCAAGCATGCGGCAACCCGCAGCTTCCAGGCCATTCGCATCTATATCAACAGCGAGCTGGACGAGATCGAAACCGCGCTCAACGGTGCGCTGGAAGTATTGGCACCACATGGCCGTCTGTCGGTGATCAGCTTCCATTCGCTGGAAGACCGGTTGGTGAAGCATTTCATCCGCAAGCACGAGAAGGGGCCGGAAGTGCCTTACGGCATTCCGTTGACCGAAGCCCAGCTCGCTGGCGGTCGCAAATTGAAGTCGGTCGGCAAGGCACTCAAGCCTTCTGATCATGAAGTATCTGAAAACAGCCGGTCACGCAGCTCGGTGCTGCGGGTTGCCGAACGGCTGGCGGAGTAAGCGATGAGCGAAGTGCGTGTTCATCTGGCCAAGGAGATCGTTGCCGATCTCTGGCGGCACAAGCTGCAGATTTTTCTGTCGGTCGCCGTGCTGGTGACCGCGTTTGCCGTGATCCTGGTGACCAACATGACCCGAGGTCTGACGGCCCAGCAGAACGATCTGATGGCGGAAGAGGATCGCCTCAATATCGAATGGCGCCATCTGCTGCTGGAGCAGGGCACTCTGGCTGAACACTCCCGGGTGGCGAGTCTGGCGATGGACAAGTTGCAGATGGGTCGTCCGCTGGTGACCACCGAGAAGGTAATTACCCAACCATGAAACGCAAGGCTACAGCCAAAGCTGCCAAAGCGACTGTCAAAGCGCCATCGATCTATCCGTGGCGCTTTCGCACGCTTGCGGTGTTTATCGGCATCGCGTTTGTGGGTCTGATCCTGCGTCTGGCCTGGATCCAGGTGATCAATCCGGATCGTCTGCGTCAGGAGGGGGACATGCGCTCCCTGCGAACCACCTCCACCCAGGCGGTGCGCGGCATGATCACCGATCGCAACGGCGAGCAGCTGGCGGTCTCGGTGCCGGTCGAAGCAGTCTGGGCCGATCCCAAGACCGTCCACGAATCCGGTGCCATCAATAATGAGCGAGCCTGGCTGGCGCTCTCCGCCGTGCTCAAGCTAGACATCAATACCCTCAAACACCGCATCGCCAACCCCAGCAAGCGCTTCGTCTATCTGCAGCGTCAGGTGACCCCTGCCGTGGCGGAATATATCAAGGGGCTCAAGCTGGGTGGCATTTACCTGCGTCCCGAAGCGCGCCGCTTCTACCCGACCGGCGAGATCAGCGCCCATCTGGTGGGGGTGACCAATATCGATGGCAGCGGTATTGAAGGGATTGAGCGCAGCTACAACGAGTGGCTGACTGCGACGCCCGGCGAGATGCGGGTGCGCAAGGATCGTCAGGGGCGGGTCATCGAGCGGCTTGGCCTTGTCAAAGAGGGCAAGAACGCCAACGATCTGCAACTCAGTATCGATCAGCGGGTGCAAGCACTGGCCTACCGCGCGCTCAAGCGGGCGACCGACGAGAACAAGGCGACCTCCGGCTCCATGGTGATGCTGGATATCAAGACCGGTGAAGTGCTCGCCATGGTCAACACCCCCTCCTATAACCCGAACAACCGCGGCCAGTATCAGAGCTTCCGGGTGCGCAACCGGGTGGTGACCGATACCTACGAGCCGGGCTCTACCATCAAGCCATTGATTTTGCTCAGTGACTTGCAGGCTGGCGTGACCAGCTGGAAAGACACCATCCAGGGCGGGCCGCTCTTTATCGGGGCCAAGCAGATCAAGGACGTCAGTATCCACAAGGCGACCAACCTCTACGACATCCTGCGCTACTCCTCCAACATCGGTATGTCGCGCATCGCGCTGCGGATGCCGGCGCAGGAGATGATCAACACCCTCAGCATGTTCGGTTTCGGCATGGATACCGGTAGCGGGCTGATGGGTGAGAGCAGCGGCATGCTGCCTCAGCGCCGTCGCTGGTCCGATATCGAGCGGGCGACCCTCTCGTTCGGTTATGGCCTGCGAGTCACCCCGCTGCAGTTGGCTTCCGCCTATGCCACATTGGCCAACAAGGGCAAACGGGTGCCGCTCTCCATCGTCAAGGTGACTACGCCGCCCAAGGGTGAGCAGGTGATCGATCACAACAACGCCTCTGCCATGTTGCAGGCGCTCGAGTATGTGGTCGACAACGCCATTCCGAAAGCCAAGATCCCGGGCTATCGGGTCGGCGGCAAGAGTGGTACCGCCAAGGTCGCCGTCGCCGGTGGCTATGGCAAGGATTACATGGCCTGGTTTGCCGGTTTCGCGCCCGCCAGTGATCCCCGTTTCGTCATGGTGGTGGTGATCAACGAGCCAAAAGGCAGCGCCTATTATGGCGGCGCCGTGGCGACCCCACCGTTTGCAGAGGCCATGGGCGGGGTGCTGCAGCTCTTCAATATTCGTCCCGATGCGGTGCCGCCAGCGGTGCCCACCAAACTTGCCCGTACGGAGGCCTCTCTTGTCCCGCGCACTTGATGTATTACTGCGCCCCTTCGGTATCCAGGCGCCGGCGCTCACCCTGACCGATATCCAGCTCGATAGTCGGCGGGTCGGCCCCGGCTCACTCTTCGTGGCCATTCGTGGTCATCAGGTGGATGGCAGACGGTTTATCGAACAGGCGGTGGCTCAGGGAGCGGCCGCTGTTGTGTTTGAGGAGGATGGTGAATTTATCGCGCCAGCGGTTTCCGTTCCCTGTATCGGGATGCGGGATCTGCCCGTTCACCTCTCTGCGCTCTCCGGGTATTTCTACGACCAGCCAGCGAAAAAACTGGCGCTGGTCGGGATCACCGGCACCAACGGCAAGAGCACTACCGCTTTGCTGGTCGCCAACTGGCGCACCCTGCTGGGTGGCAAAGCGGGCGTGATGGGCACCATCGGCAACGGTCTGTTTGGCAATCTGATCGAAGCGGAAAACACCACCGGTAGCGCCGTGCAGGTGCAAGCCAATCTGGCTGCGCTGCAAGAGCGGGGGGCGGATCTGGTGGCGATGGAGGTCTCCAGCCATGGTCTGGTGCAGCACCGTGTCGCCGCGCTGCCGTTTGCCGCCGCCGTCTTCACCAACCTGAGCCGGGATCACCTCGACTACCACGGCACCATGGAAGCCTATGGCGCCGCCAAGGAGCAGCTACTGCAGCTGGTCGATGAGTCGAATGCGGTGATCAACCGGGATGACGAGCTGGGTGCCAATTGGCTAGAAAAATACCCGGCAGCGGTGGCCTTCAGTGTGGACGGCCCGATTGAACACCATTCTGGCCGTCAATTAACGGCGCAGCAGCTCGATTTTCACCAGCAAGGTTTTCGCGCGCAGATTAACTCCAGCTGGGGGAATGGTGTATTATCCGCCCCCTTGCTCGGGCGCTTCAACGTCAGCAATGTGCTGGCCGCGATGGGCGTGATGCTGGTGCTCGGTTACGACTTCCACGAGCTGCTGGCAACAGCGCCTCAATTGCAGCCGGTGACCGGTCGCATGGAGTGTTTCGGCGGTGGCGATACGCCGCTGGCGGTGGTCGATTACGCCCACACCCCGGATGCGCTGGAAAAGGCATTGCAGGCCCTGCGGGTGCACTGCACAGGCCAGCTCTGGTGTCTGGTCGGTTGCGGTGGCGACCGCGATCGCGGCAAGCGCCCCATGATGGCGGCCATGGCCGAACAGTATGCGGATCGCGTGATCCTGACCGACGACAATCCCCGTACCGAGGAGCCGGCCCGGATCATGGCCGACATGGTGGCGGGTCTTCGCGATCCTGCTGCGGTGCAGGTGGAGCACGACCGCGTCAAGGCGATTGAGCTGGCCATCGGTCAGGCGAGCAAACAGGACATCATCCTGGTGGCCGGTAAGGGTCACGAGGATTATCAGATCATTGGAACCGACAAGCGGCACTATAGCGACCGGGAAACCGTCGCGGCCGCCTTGCACACATTATTGGAGTCATTCAAATGATGACCCTCAGGCTTGCCGAGCTGGCGCAGGTACTCGATGCCCGTCTGATTGGTAACGATGGCGAGATCACCGTCGTCAGTACCGACACCCGCACTCTGGGCGCGGGTGCCCTGTTCGTTGCCCTGCGCGGCGAGCGCTTCGATGCCCACGATTTTTGCGAGCAGGCCGTTCAGGCAGGGGCCTCTGCCCTGCTGGTCGAGCGTGAACTGCCGCTGGCCATCCCTCAGCTGGTGGTGGCCGACAGCCTCAAGGGGCTGGGCCGACTCGGCAAGCTGGTGCGCGAGCGCATCAATCCGAAAGTGCTGGCCATTACCGGCAGCTGCGGCAAGACCACGGTGAAGGAGATGGCGACCGCCATCCTGCGCAACGAAGGGGAAGTGCTGGCCACCGCTGGCAACTTCAACAACGAGGTGGGCGTGCCGCTCACCCTGCTGCGCCTCGAGCCGCAACACAAGTTTGCGGTGATGGAGCTGGGTGCCAACCATCCGGGCGAGATCGCCTGGACCACCTCATTGGCCAGACCCGATGCCGCCATCATCAACAACGTGGCAGCGGCACATCTGGAGGGCTTCGGCTCGCTGGAAGGGGTGTTCCACGCCAAGAGCGAAATTTTTGAGGGCTTGAGCGAGGGTGGCACCGCCATCGTCAATGCCGACAACGAATTCTGGCCGAAGTGGCGGGAACGCGGCATTCAGTGCGCCTTCTCCATCGAAGATCAGAGCCAGCCGTTCCACGCGCGCGACATGGTGCTCAATGAGCAAGGCTGCGCCGAGTTTGTGATGGTGACCCCGCAGGGCGAGCTGAGCCTGACTCTGGCGATCCCGGGTCGCCACAACGTGGCCAATGCGCTGGCTGCCGCCGCGGGCTGTCTGGCCCTCGGTGCATCCCTCGCCTGTGTCAAGGCGGGGCTGGAGCAGATGGCGCCGGTCAAGGGACGCTTCTGCGTGCAGCGCTGGGGCGGTCTGACCCTGGTGGACGATACCTACAATGCCAGCGTGGAATCCGTGCTGGCGGGCATCGATACCCTGACCGCCATGGGCGGCTTCAAGGTACTGGTGTTCGGTGATATGCGGGAACTGGGTGAGGAGTCTGCCGAGCAACACGCCCGGGTTGGCCGTCATGCCCGCGAGCGCGGCCTAGATGCCGTGCTGACAGTGGGGGAACAGAGTCGCCACACCGCAGATGCCGCGGCGGGCCGACATTTCGATAACAAGGCGTCGTTGTTTGAAGTGCTTGCGCAAATGATAAATACACATCAGGAAATTTCGATTCTGGTCAAGGGTGCCCGTGGCTCCCGCATGGAAGATATCGTCGAGATGGTCAAAGGCCATCAGGAGTCAGCCACATGCTAGTCTGGCTGGCCGAACTGCTCACCCCGCACTTCACCTTCTTCAACGTCTTCTCCTACCTGACGTTTCGCGCCATCCTGTCGATCATCACCGGACTGGGGGTTGCCCTCTGGATGGGGCCGCGCCTCATTCGCCGCCTGCAGATCCTGAAATTCGGCCAGGTGATCCGCAACGACGGTCCCGAGTCCCACCTCAGCAAGCGGGGCACCCCGACCATGGGGGGCCTGATGATCATTGCTGCGATTTTCACGTCTGTACTGCTCTGGTGCCGCCTCGACAACCCCTATGTCTGGCTGGTGCTGTTTGTGCTGGGAGCCTACGGCGCCATCGGCTTTGCCGACGACTACCTCAAGGTGGTGCGCAAGAATACCGACGGCCTGATCGCGCGCTGGAAGTACTTCTGGCAATCAGCGGTAGCGCTGGCGGTGGCGGTATTCCTCTATGCCACCGCAACCCATGAGGGGCAGACCCAGCTGGTGGTGCCTTTCCTCAAGGATGTGATGCCGCAGCTCGGCCTGATGTTTATCGTGCTGACCTACTTTGTCATCGTCGGTACCTCCAATGCGGTCAACCTGACTGATGGTCTCGACGGCCTGGCCATCATGCCGACCGTGATGGTGGCAGGGGGCTTTGCCCTGATCGCCTGGGCGACCGGCAACGTCAACTTCGCCAACTACCTGCACATTCCCTATGTGCCCTATACCTCCGAGCTGGTGATCGTCTGTACCGCCATCGTGGGTGCAGGTCTGGGCTTCCTCTGGTTCAACACCTATCCGGCCCAGGTCTTCATGGGGGACGTCGGTTCCCTGGCCCTCGGCGGTGCGCTTGGCACCATAGCCGTGCTGGTGCGTCAGGAGTTCCTGCTGGTGATCATGGGTGGCGTCTTCGTGATGGAGACTGTCTCGGTGATCCTGCAGGTGGGTTCCTACAAGCTGCGCGGCGTGCGGATCTTCCGCATGGCGCCGATCCATCACCACTACGAGAAGAAGGGCTGGCCGGAGCCGCGCGTTATCGTGCGCTTCTGGATCATCACCCTCGTGCTGGTGCTGCTGGGTCTTGCCACCCTGAAGGTGAGGTAAGACCATGGTCATCATCATCGGATTGGGCAAAACCGGACTTTCCTGTGTCGATTACTTCCTCGGCCGTGGCGTCACGCCACTGGTGATGGATACCCGTGCCAACCCGCCCGGCAAGGATCAACTGCCGCCGGAGGTGGAGCTCATTCACGGGCTCGACGAGGCGCTGCTCAAGCAGGCGCACATGATCGTCGCGAGCCCCGGTATCGCGCTGGCGACCCCCGAACTGAAAGCCGCCGCCGAGCGTGGCGTGCAGATCATCGGGGATATCGAGCTGTTTGTCCGCGAGACCCAGACCCCGGTCATCGCCATCACCGGCTCCAACGGCAAGAGCACCGTCACTACCCTGGTGGGCGAGATGATTGCCGAAGCGGGACTCAAGGTCGGTGTGGGCGGCAATATCGGTACACCGGCGCTGGAGCTGCTCAAGCAGCCGATGGATCTCTGCGTGCTGGAGCTATCCAGCTTCCAGCTCGAGACCACCTACAGCCTGCGTGCTGCCGCGTCCGTGGTGTTAAACCTCAGTGAGGATCATATGGATCGCTATCAGGGCATGGCCGACTATCGCGCCGCCAAGATGGAGATCCATCAGCACTCCAAACACATTCTGGTCAATCGCGACGATGCCCAGACCCTGCCGGATGTGGGTCAGGTGTGGCAGAGCTTTGGCCTCGACTGCAATGGCTATGGCCGTTGCCTGCTGGATGGCCGCTACTGGCTGACCCTGCACGGCGAGCCGCTGCTGGCGGTCGACGAGATGAAGGTCGTTGGCGCCCACAATCAGGCCAACGCCCTTGCCGCCATGGCGCTGTGCGATGCGGTCGGTATTCCCCGCGCTGCGCAACTCACCGTGCTGCGTCGTTTCGAGGGCTTGCCGCACCGTGCCCGCTTCGTGCGCGAGGTGAACGGGGTGCGCTGGATCAACGACTCCAAGGCCACCAACGTGGGAGCCACGCTGGCTGCCGTTGCCGGTGTGCGCGAGTCGGTCAAGGGGCGCCTGTTGCTGCTGGCCGGTGGTCAGGGCAAGGAGCAGGATTTTGGCCCGATCCAGGCGCTGCTGGGCAACCAGATCGATCACATGTACTGCTTCGGTCAGGATGCCGAGGTGCTGCTGGCGCTGGGCGAGCAGACCGAACGGGTGGCCGACTTGGCCGCTGCGGTCGCCAAAGCTGCGGCCGATGCCCGGCCCGGTGACTGGGTGTTGCTGGCGCCCGCCTGTGCCAGCCTCGATCAGTTCAAGTCGTTCGAGGTGCGCGGCGATCGTTTCACCGAGATGGTGCTGGCACTATGAACGCCCTTCGCGCAGCAGCAGGTTTGTTCCAGCGCTGGTTGTTACCGGCGCGCCCTGCCGGTCTCTACGATCGGCAGCTGGTACTGCTGGCGCTCTCCCTGATGGCAGTCGGGGTGGTCATCGTGGCCTCGGCGTCGATCCCCGAGGGGATTGCGCTGGGGGATGACCCATTCATGTTTGTGAAGCGTCACGCCCTGTTTCTGGTGATGGCGCTCGGTATCTCCTGGTTTGTGTTGCAGGTGCCGATGGCGCGCTGGCAACAGCACAACGGCCCCATGCTGCTGCTGGCAATCTTGATGCTGGTGCTGGTGCTGCTGGTGGGCCGCAACGTTAACGGTGCGGTGCGCTGGTTGCCGCTCGGCCCCTTCAACCTGCAGCCTGCGGAATTTGGCAAGCTGGCGTTGTTTGTCTATCTGGCCGGTTATCTGGTGCGGCGTCAGAGCGAAGTGCGCGAAGCCTGGATCGGCTTCTTGAAACCGCTGGCGGTGTTCGGGGTGCTGGCGGTCTTGCTGCTGTTGCAGCCGGACCTGGGTTCCACCGTGGTGATGTTCGTTACCTCGTTCGGCATGCTGTTTCTGGCCGGTGCCCGACTGGGGCAGTTTTTGACCCTGATCGGTGCGGGCCTTGGCTCGGTGGTGATGCTGATCATCGTCGAGCCCTACCGGATGCGGCGGGTGACCTCCTTTATGGATCCCTGGGCCGATCCGTTCGGCAGCGGCTACCAGTTGACCCAGTCGCTGATGGCGTTTGGCCGTGGCAGCTGGTTTGGCGAAGGGCTTGGCAACTCCATCCAGAAGATGGAGTACCTGCCGGAGGCGCACACCGACTTCGTGTTTGCGATCCTCGGTGAAGAGTTGGGTTACGTCGGGGTGCTGGGAGCCCTGTTCCTGATTTTTGCGCTGGCGATCAAGGCACTCAAGCTGGGGCATCGCGCGCTGGTGGCCGAGCGGCTCTATGACGGCTATCTGGCCATCGGCATCGGCATCTGGTTCAGCTTCCAGACCTTCGTCAACGTCGGTGCGGCCAGCGGCATGATGCCGACCAAGGGCCTGACCCTGCCGCTGGTCAGTTACGGTGGTTCCAGTCTCATCATCATGGCGGTGGCGGTGAGCATGTTGATTCGAATCGATTTTGAGTTGCGTCAGGCGACAGCCCAGGCGCGCGTGCGGGAGGTTTAGTGAGCAAGACTCTGTTGGTGATGGCAGGTGGTACCGGTGGGCATGTGTTCCCCGGTCTGGCCGTGGCCGATCGCCTGAAGGCCCAGGGCTGGACTGTCCATTGGCTCGGCACTGCCGACCGGATGGAGGCGGAGCTGGTGCCCGCCCACGGTTATCCCATCTCCTTCATCGATATTCAGGGGGTGCGTGGCAACGGCATCAAGCGACTGCTGGTGGCGCCCTATCGCATCGTCAAATCGATTCTGCAGGCGCGTCAGGTGCTCAAGACCGTTCGCCCTGACGTGGTGCTCGGCATGGGCGGTTTTGCCTCCGGTCCAGGCGGCGTGGCGGCCTGGTTTTCCGGCATCCCGTTGCTGCTCCATGAACAGAATGCCGCTGCCGGCATGACCAACAAGCTGCTGGCGCGTATCGCCAGGCGGGTACTGATGGCATTTCCGGGCGCCTTCGCGCCGAGCCGTCGCACCGCCGTGGTAGGTAATCCGGTGCGTCCCGAAGTGGTCGCCCTGCCGGACCCGCAACTGCGCAGTAGCAGCGAGCCGCTGCATCTGCTGATCGTCGGTGGCAGTCTGGGTGCCCGGGTGCTCAACGAGCAGGTACCTGCTGCGGTGGCGGCGGCTGGTGTGCCTATCGAGGTGCGTCACCAGTGTGGCAAGGGCAATGCCGAGACAGTGTCTGCTTCCTATGCCCAGCACGGCATCAATGCCGAGGTGAGCGAATTTATCAAGGATATGGCCAGTGCCTACGCCTGGGCCGATCTGGTGGTTTGCCGTGCCGGTGCCCTGACCGTTTCCGAAGTGGCTGCCGCCGGTGTGGCTGCCATTTTCGTGCCGCTGCCCCATGCGGTGGATGATCACCAGACCCGTAACGCCCTGACGCTGGTCGACGGCGGTGCGGCCGAGTTCCTGCCCCAGTCCGAGCTGAATACCGCGTCACTGGCGGCACGCCTGACCTGGCTGGCTGGTCGCAGGGAGACCCTGTTTAACATGGCGAAAGCGGCTCGCCGCGTCGCCATTACCGATGCAGCCGAGCGGGTTGCCGATGAGTGCAAACAGCTCGCAACCGGGCAGAGTGGTAAAGATTGATGAGCAAGGTTGCAGCGGTGACACCGTGCAGCCTTGTACCTGTATGTATTGATGCCGCCGTGCAGCCGCGCTTTGACGGCACATGGCCTGCGGCAGACTAAAGAGACGATTATGACCAAGGTTGAACTGGCAAAACTGCGTACTGTGATCCCCGAAATGCGCCGCGTGCGTCGCATCCACTTTATCGGTATCGGTGGTGCCGGTATGGGCGGGATCGCCGAAGTGCTTGCCAACGAAGGGTATCAGGTAACGGGTTCTGATCTGGCTCGCAACGCCGTGACCGAACGGTTGGCCGGACTGGGCGCGCACATCTTTGTCGGTCACAGTGCCGAACACGTCGAGGGTGCCAGCGTGGTGGTGGTCTCTACCGCCATCAAGCAGGACAACCCTGAGCTGCTGGCTGCCCGCGAACTGCGGATCCCGGTCGTGCGCCGTGCCGAGATGCTGGCTGAGCTGATGCGTTTTCGTCACGGCATCGCCATTGCCGGTACTCACGGCAAGACCACCACCACCAGTCTGGTGGCGAGCATCTATGCCGAAGCCGACCGTGACCCGACCTTCGTCATCGGTGGTCTGCTCAACAGTGCCGGCACCAATGCCCGCCTGGGCAGCAGCCGCTATCTGATTGCCGAGGCGGACGAGAGCGACGCCTCTTTCCTGCATCTGCAGCCGATGGTCTCTATCGTGACCAACATCGAAGCGGATCACATGGATACCTACGGCGGTGACTTCTCCAAGCTGAAGGCTACCTTCATCGAGTTTCTGCACAATCTGCCCTTCTACGGACTGGCGGTGGTCTGCATCGATGATCCGGTGATCCGTGGCATGTTGCCCGAGATTGCCCGCCCGACGCTGACCTATGGTCTCTCTGACGATGCCGATGTGCAGGTGCTGGATTTTGTCCAGACCACCAACCACAGCTGCTTCCGGGTTCGCCGCAAAGAGGCTGGGGAACTGCAGGTCACCCTCAATTTGCCGGGGATTCACAACGCAATGAACGCCGCAGCGGCGATAGCTGTCGCGACTGAGGACGGTGTCAGCGATGAGGCCATCATTCGTGCGCTGGCCAAATTTGAAGGGGTCGGCCGTCGCTTCCAGCAGTATGGCGAGTTTGAGACCGGCCGCGGCAAGGCGATGCTGGTGGACGATTACGGTCACCACCCGAGTGAAGTGAAGGTCACTATCAACGCCGCCCGTGCCGGTTGGCCCGAGAAACGTCTGGTGATGGTGTTCCAGCCGCACCGTTATACCCGCACCCGCGACCTCTACGAGGACTTCGCCGATGTGCTCTCCAAGGTAGACGTGCTGGTGATGCTGGAGGTTTATGCTGCCGGTGAGGAGCCGATCCCGGGCGCAGATGGACGAGCACTGTGCCGCTCCATTCGCTCGCGCGGCAACCTTGAACCCATCTTCGTCGCCACGCCAGATGACGTGCCAGCCGTGCTGGCCGACCTGATCGGCGAGGGGGATTTGGTGCTGACTCAAGGCGCCGGGAACGTCGGGGCGCTTGCCCGTCGTCTCGGAGAGATGAAATTGAGCATAGATAGCATGAAATCTGGCGCCTGAGGGCCCAATGAGTATTTTGACCGCCAAGCCGGGGCCTATATAATGGCGAACCGGTCTGTCAAAAGGCCGGATTAGCGCGTTACACGGGGAACGATCGGGTGGAGGCAAGGGCACAGGGGCGCACCAAGGGTGGCTTCATCGCAGGCGTAGTGTTTTTCCTGCTGGTGATATGGGGCTGCTACCGGACGGCGCTGGACGTTAAAGGTTGGCTGACAGATGCCAACCGGTTGCCCATGAGCGAGCTGTTGCTGCAGGGGCAACACCAGTATTTGCAAACCGAAGAGCTGCGGATGGCCGTGCTGGATGGCGCCGAGCTGCGCAACTTCTTCGAATTGGACGTCAACGAATTGCAGGCACGGCTCAATGCCCTGCCATGGGTAGCTCAGGTCTCGGTACGAAAGAAGTGGCCGAACAAGATCAAGATCTACCTCACGGAACAAGATGTGGCGGCGCGCTGGAATGGCAACCGCTTCGTCAACACCAGGGGCACGGTATTCAGTGCCCCGGATCGGGTCAAGACGCCGCTGTTGCAGCTGTCAGGGCCGGATGACCAGGCCGCCCGGGTGTTGAAAGAGAGTCGGCAGTACGAGTCGCAACTGGCTGCCAAGGGATACAAGTTGCTGGGGGTGAATCTGACCCCCCGCCATGCCTGGGAACTGACCCTGGATGGCAATATCAAGCTGTTCCTGGGACGCAATGACATTGCGCTCCGGTTGCAGCGGTTTATCGATGCCTTCCCGGTCATCGAACCCCGTGCGCAAGTTGCCTACGTGGATCTTCGATACGACACCGGAATGGCAGTTGGCTGGAAGAAGAGCGAAGAGAAAGTGCATGACCAACACCGCAGATAGGAATTTGATTGTCGGACTGGATATCGGCACAACCAAGGTGGCGGTTCTGGTCGGGGAAGTATTGCCGGACGGTGAACTGAACGTCATCGGTATGGGCAGTCACGCTTCCCGCGGAATGGAGAAGGGCGGGGTCAATGACCTCGACTCCGTGGTCAAGTCACTGCGCCGCGCGGTGGAAGAGGCCGAGATGATGGCCGATTGCCAGATCAGCTCGGTTTATCTGGGTTTGTCCGGCAAGCATATTGACTGCCGTAATGAGACCGGTATGGTGCCCATCTCCGATGAAGAGGTGACCCAGGAGGATGTGGACAACGTGATCCACACCGCCAAGTCGGTTCGCCTCTCCGACGAGCTGCGGGTGCTGCATGTGCTGCCTCAGGAGTTTGCCATCGATTATCAGGAAGGGATCAAGAACCCGGTTGGCCTCTCCGGTGTGCGGATGGCGGCCAAGGTTCACCTGATCACCTGCCACAACGACATGGCCCGCAACATTGAGAAATGTGTGGAGAAGGTCGGCTTGCGGGTGGATCAACTGATCTTCTCCGCGCTGGCCTCCAGCTATGCCGTGTTGACCGAAGACGAGAAAGAGCTGGGTGTCTGCGTAGTGGACATCGGTGGCGGTACCATGGACATGTCGCTGTTTACCGGCGGTGCCCTGCGTCACACCAAGGTGATCCCGTACGCTGGCAGCACAGTGACCAGCGATATCGCTTACGCCTTCGGTACACCGCCGCTCGACGCGGAAGCGATCAAGGTGCGCTACGGTTGCGCCCTCGGCCGTCTGGTCAGCAAGGAAGACAATATTGAAGTACCCAGTGTCGGCGGTCGTCCGGCGCGCAGCCTGCAACGGCAGACACTGGCTGAAGTGATTGAGCCCCGTTACACCGAGTTGCTCTCCATGGTGAATGATGAGCTGGTGCGGGTACAGAGCGAGTTGAAAGCGCAGGGGGTCAAGCATCAGCTGGCAGCCGGTGTGGTCTTGACCGGCGGCGCTGCCCAGATTGAAGGCATTGTGGAGTGTGCAGAGCAGATCTTCCAGAGCCAGGTCCGGGTGGGAGAGCCCATGAACATACGTGGTTTGAGTGATTACGTGCAGGCACCGGTGTACTCGACTGCGGTCGGGTTGCTGCAATATGGCCGCACCCATCAAGCCACAGGTAGCAACAAAGAATATGCCGCCAAGGCAAGCGTCGGTGGCCTGGTCAAACGGGTTAGCAACTGGCTGCGTGGCGAGTTCTAAGAATTTTGCTGAGTCAGGCAAATAAAGCGGAGAGACAACATGTTTGAATTTATGGATAGCCACACTGACGAAGCCGTCATTAAAGTGATCGGTGTAGGTGGCGGCGGCGGTAACGCTGTCGAGCACATGGTTCGTCAAAATATTGAGGGTGTTGAGTTCATTACCGTCAACACCGACGCCCAGGCACTGCGTAACTCCAGCGCCAACACAACCCTGCAGATCGGCGGTGGCATCACCAAGGGGCTGGGTGCCGGCGCCAATCCGGAAGTGGGTCGTGATGCGGCCATGGAAGATCGCGAAGCGCTGCGTGAGCTGCTGACCGGTTCCGACATGGTGTTCATCGCTGCCGGTATGGGCGGTGGTACCGGTACAGGTGCTGCGCCGATCGTAGCCGAAGTGGCACGCGAGATGGGCATCCTGACCGTTGCCGTAGTCACCAAGCCGTTCTCCTTTGAAGGGAAGAAACGGATGGGCTTCGCCGCGCACGGTATCGAAGAGCTTTCCAAAAACGTCGACTCCCTGATCACCATCCCCAACGACAAGTTGCTGAAGGTGCTGGGTCGCGGTATCTCCCTGCTGGATGCTTTCAAGGCGGCCAACGATGTACTGCTTGGCGCGGTACAGGGCATTGCCGAGCTGATCACCCGTCCGGGCTTGATCAACGTCGACTTCGCGGACGTGCGTACCGTGATGCGTGAAATGGGTACCGCCATGATGGGTACCGGTTCCGCCTCCGGTGATGACCGTGCCGAAGAAGCTGCCGAGAAAGCCATCTCCAGCCCGCTGCTGGAAGACGTGGATCTGGCCGGTGCCCGTGGCATCCTGGTCAACATCACCGCCGGTATGGACATGACCATCGAAGAGTTCGAAACCGTGGGTAACGCGGTCAAGGCCTTCGCTTCCGAGAACGCTACCGTTGTTGTGGGTACCGTAATCGACCCGGAAATGCACGACGAACTGCGTGTGACCGTGGTTGCTACTGGTATCGGTGCCGAGCGCAAGCCGGACATCACTCTGGTCAAGAGCAGCCAGGTGCAAGAGCGCCCGGTACGTCAGCCGCTGGTCAGCGACATGATGCAAGGCCGCGTGATGGACGAAGCCCCGGCCAAGGTGGTCAACGCCGAGCCGCAAGCTCGTCGCGAACCGGATTACCTGGATATTCCGGCGTTCCTGCGCAAGCAAGCTGACTAAGCCTCTTATGGCTCTTGTTTGTTTGTTGTTCAAGGAATGTGCTAAGATGGCCTGCCAACGACCATCTGGTTCGGATTTTAAGCTGTTTAGGGTACACCCATGATTAGACAAAGAACCTTGAAAACGAGTGTACAGGCGACTGGTGTCGGCCTGCATTCGGGCCGGAAAGTCACCATGACGTTCCGTCCGGCGCCTGTGAACACAGGGATCGTTTACTTGCGTACCGACCTGAATCCTGTGGTGGAGCTGCCAGCCAATGCCGATCAGGTGCGCGATACCGTGCTCTGTACCGCTCTGGTTAACGAAGCCGGTGTCCGTGTCTCTACCATTGAGCACCTCTCTGCCGCGCTGGCCGGGATGGGGATCGACAACCTCTATGTCGAGGTTGACGCGCCCGAGATCCCGGTGATGGACGGCAGTGCGCATCCCTTTATCTACCTGCTGCAGGAAGTCGGGATCCGTGAGCAAAATGCTGCCAAGCAGTTTGTGCGGATCAAGAAGAGCATCCGGGTTGAAGACGGCGACAAGTGGGCGGAATTCCACCCCTATCGCAACGGCTTCAAGATGGATCTCGAGATCGATTTCCAGCATCCGGTCTTTGAAGGTCGCAATCAGCGTTGCGTACTGGACTTCTCCGGTGCCTCCTTCGTGAAAGAGATCAGCCGTGCCCGTACCTTCGGGTTCATGCGTGATATCGAGTACCTGCGTTCCCAGAATCTGGCGCTGGGCGGAAGCCTGGAAAACGCCGTGGTACTGGACGACTATCGGGTACTGAACGAAGACGGTTTGCGTTATGAGGACGAGTTCGTCAAGCACAAGATGCTGGACGCAATCGGTGACCTCTATATGTGTAACCGCAGCATCATCGGTGAGTTCCGTGCCTACAAGACCGGACATGCCCTGAACAACAAGCTGCTGCGTGCCTTGCTGGCCGAGCAGGAGGCTTGGGAACTGGTGACCTTCGAGGGTGAGGGCGACAAAGCGCCTATCGCTTACTACGATAACGGTCTGGTTCTGGCCTGATAGCTGTGCAACGGAACGTCGGTCCTCTCTCCGCACCGACGTTCCGTCATTTGTTTACTCCATCCTTTAATACCGATTATCTCCCGGTTTTATTTCCCGTGCAGGCTCCTGGCCGCACCTGACCGAGCAGACTTAGTTCTATGAGCATTACCCTGATCCTCCACGGCAAGCAGCGACGCAAGTTGCACCTGCCCAAACAACGTCTGGCCTGGGTCGGCGGTATTCTCTTCTCCCTGTTGGCTCTAGGTGGTGGTTGGCTCTGGCAGAGCTGGCACCAGAAAATGGAGGCGCTGGAAGTGGCGCTTGCCGTTGCCGAGCAACAGTCCGTCGACCAGAGTGGCGACGAAGCCCGTGAACAGTTGGCAATGCTGGCTGCTCAGGTGGGCACCATGCAGGGCCAGCTTGGCCGTCTCAATGCCCTCGGCGAACGATTGACCGAGCAGGCCGATCTCGATCCCGACGAGTTCAATTTCAAAGAGCTGCCCCCGATGGGCGGCCCTTCTTATGATGAAGATCTGGAAGTGAGCCTCAACGAGCTGCAAGCCTCGATGAAACACCTCAGCCAGCAGCTCAGCAGCCGCGAAGAGCAGCTGTCGGTACTTGAATCTTTCATCATGAATCACCATATCACCGATGCCGGTTTTATTTCCGGCACGCCAGTCAAACAGGAGCGAGTTTGGGTCTCGTCCGGGTTTGGTGGGCGGGTCGATCCGTTCAACGGGCGTGCCAAGATGCACAAAGGGGTCGATTTCCGTGGCAAACCCGGAACCCCGATTCTGGCCACCGGGCCCGGCATTGTCAGCTGGGCGGGCCGTCATCCGGAATTTGGCAATATGGTGGAGATTAATCACGGCAATGGCCTGGTCACCCGCTATGCCCACAACTCCAGGTTGCTGGTCGAGGTGGGCACCCTGGTTGATCAGGGTCAGAAGATTGCCTTGATGGGACGTACCGGTCGCGCGACCGGGGTCCACCTGCATTACGAAGTGTTGAAAGACGGTCGTCAGGTCAACCCCGCACGCTTTCTCAGTGCCAGCCGGGGTTAGGTTTTTTTCTTCAGTTCCAGTGACGGAACGCTTTTATAACCAGAAATAGTTGGTACCCATGATTAGCACACTGCTTACCAAGATTATCGGCAGCCGGAACGACAGAACGCTCAAGGCTTTGCGCAAAATTGTAAAACAGATCAATGCCATGGAGCCGCAGTTCGAGGCTCTGTCCGATGCCGAGTTGCAGGCCAAAACGGCTGAATACCGTCAGCGTATCGAGCAGGGTGAGACCCTGGAGCAGCTGCTGCCGGAAGCGTTCGCGACCGTGCGTGAAGCCTCCAAGCGGGTGTTCGGCATGCGTCACTTCGACGTGCAGCTGATCGGCGGCATGGTGCTGAACTCCAACCGCATCGCGGAAATGAAGACCGGTGAAGGTAAAACCCTGACCGCAACTCTGCCAGCTTACCTGAATGCCCTGAGTGGCCGTGGCGTGCACGTGGTAACGGTGAACGACTACCTGGCCAAGCGTGATGCGGAAGCGAACCGTCCGCTCTTTGCCTTCCTCGGCATGACCGTCGATTGCAACGTGCCCGGCATGGATGCGTCCCAGAAGCGTGACGCCTACGCCGCCGACATCACCTACGGTACCAACAACGAATTCGGTTTTGACTACCTGCGCGACAACATGGCGTTCTCGCCGGAGCAGCGCGTCCAACGTCCGCTCAACTACGCGCTGGTGGATGAGGTGGACTCGGTGCTTATCGATGAAGCCCGTACCCCGCTGATCATCTCCGGCCCGGCCGAAGACAGCTCAGAACTCTATATTCGCGTCAACAAGCTGATCCCGCTGCTGGTCAAGCAGGACAAGGAAGACACCGAAGAGTACACCGGCGATGGTCACTACACGGTGGACGAGAAGAACCGTCAGGCCCTGCTGACCGAAAACGGCCAGATCTTCGTGGAAGAGCTGCTCAAGAAAGAGGGGCTGCTGGACGAGAACGACTCGCTGTTCTCCGCCTCCAACATCAGCCTGCTGCACCACGTCAACGCCGGTCTGCGTGCTCACACCCTGTTCGAGCGCAACGTGGACTACATCGTCCAGAAAGACGAGATCGTCATCGTCGACGAGCACACCGGCCGTACCATGCCGGGTCGTCGCTGGTCCGATGGTCTGCATCAGGCCGTTGAAGCGAAGGAAGGGGTGAAAATCCAGAACGAGAACCAGACGCTGGCCTCCATCACCTTCCAGAACTACTTCCGTCTCTACAACAAGCTGGCGGGGATGACCGGTACTGCAGATACCGAAGCCTTTGAATTCCAGCAGATTTATGGCCTGGATACCGTAGTTATCCCGACCAACAAGCCGATGGTGCGCAAAGACATGGGCGATCTGGTCTACCTGACCGCCAACGAGAAATATGCCGCCATCATCGAAGATATCCGTCAGTGCGTGGCCAAGGGCCAGCCTGTACTGGTCGGTACCGTCTCCATCGAGAACTCCGAGCTGCTCTCCGGCATCCTGACCAAGGAGAACATTCCGCACAAGGTACTGAACGCCAAGTTCCACGCCATGGAGGCGGAGATCGTCGCTCAGGCGGGCCAGATTGGTGCGGTCACCATCGCCACCAACATGGCCGGTCGTGGTACCGACATCGTGCTGGGCGGCAACTGGCAGGCAGAGATTGCCAAGCTGGAAAATCCGACCAGCGAGCAGATTGCCGAGCTGAAAGCCGCCTGGCAGGTGCGTCACGATGAGGTGCTGGCCGCCGGTGGTCTGCACATTATCGGTACCGAGCGTCACGAATCCCGTCGTATCGACAACCAGCTGCGCGGCCGTTCCGGTCGTCAGGGTGACCCGGGTTCCTCCCGTTTCTACCTCTCCATGGAAGATACCCTGATGCGGATCTTCGCCTCCGATCGCGTGACCGGCATGATGAAGAAGCTGGGCATGGAAGAGGGCGAAGCCATCGAGCACCCGTGGGTCACCAAGGCGATCGAAAACGCCCAGCGCAAGGTGGAAGGTCGCAACTTCGACATCCGCAAGAGCTTGCTGGAGTTTGATGACGTTGCCAACGACCAGCGCAAGGTGGTCTACGAGCAGCGCAACGAGCTGCTGGATACCAACGACATCTCCGAGACCATTCACGTCATCCGTGACGATGTGTACGGTGCGGTGATCGACGAGTATATCCCGCCCCAGTCTCTGGAAGAAATGTGGGACGTGCCGGGTCTGGAAGCGCGCCTGAAGGCCGACTTCGCGCTGGATCTGCCGCTGCAACAGTGGCTGGCGGAAGATGACAAGCTTTATGAAGAGAAGCTGCGCGAGCGCATTCTGGATGAAGCCACCAAGCTCTATGCTCACAAGGAAGAGCTGGTTGGCAAAGAGGTGCTGCGCAACTTCGAGAAAGCGGTGATGCTGCAAACTCTAGATGGTCTGTGGAAAGAGCATCTGGCGGCCATGGATCACCTGCGTCAGGGCATCCATCTGCGCGGTTACGCCCAGAAGAACCCCAAGCAGGAGTACAAGCGCGAATCCTTCGATCTGTTCACCCAGATGCTGGAAACCCTCAAGCGCGACGTGGTCAGCATTCTGAGCCGTGTCCAGGTCCAGGAGCGTGATGTGGAAGCGATGGAAGAGCAGCAGCGCCAGCAGGCGGAAGCCGCTCCCCGTACCTACACCCATGCCGCCGCAGAGAGCCAGCTGGCCGATGAACAGGCCACAGGCGAAGAGGGTCACACCACCTTCGTGCGCGATGAGCAGAAGATCGGTCGCAACGATCCCTGCCCGTGCGGCTCCGGCAAGAAGTACAAGCACTGCCACGGTCAGTTGACCTGATCGACGCAGTGCCATGACAAGGCGGGCCCGGTGCCCGCCTTGTTTTTGTCAGAGGGTGGCGAAGTCACCGGGGTGGCGCCACTTGGTGAAGGGTTATCGGATATCAGGCATCATCGGCCGCTCACCCAGCCGGAGGTTGGGCGCATCGAACGGCCCAGTCAGGCATAGTGTGCAAAGGTAACAAGATGGAACAGAAAAAGCGGATCTGGGTGGCGGTTGGCGTCATCGAGAATGAACAAGGCGATATCTTCATCGCCAGACGCTCCTCCGATCGCCATCAGGGAGATCGCTGGGAGTTTCCCGGTGGCAAGGTAGAGTCGGGCGAGGATCTGCTCACCGCGCTGGACAGAGAGCTGTGGGAAGAGATCGGCATCCGGGTGCAGGATTGCACTCCCTTCATGGAGTTGCAGCACGACTACCCCGAAAAGCAGGTCTTGCTGGATATCTGGAAGGTGACCCGTTTCAGCGGCGAACCGTTTGGCAAGGAGGGGCAGGAGTGTCTGTGGGTGCCGGTGGCAGAGCTGCACAACTACCACTTCCCCGATGCCAATGGCCCGATTGTGGCGCGGCTACAGGGCCAGCTGGCGTGAGCCGATAGCAACCAACAAGCATCAAAAAAGGGCCCGTCGGCCCTTTTTTCATTTTACAGAGGTGAGTGACCACTGGCTTATAGCCACTGATCGCCCTCTTCCGGCTCCGGCAGCAGATCCGGGTTGATCTCCCCCGGAATGCGCTTCTCTTCATCGGCCCATTCGCCGAGATCGATCAGCTGGCAGCGCTTGCTGCAGAAGGGGCGAAACGGACTCTGCGGACCCCACTCCAGCTCGGTTTGGCAAGTCGGGCATTTGACCTTGGTGACCATCAGGATGTCTCCTTAGCAGCAGGCAAGCTGGAACGTCACATCGCCAATCGGCTGTTCTGCGGTGGGCAGAAAACGCAGGGCGAAGCGGTTCTTGTGGCCGCTCAGGGTCGGGTAGCAGAACAGATTGCCCGGCAGCTTGATGCGGATAAGCTCGGCGCTCTCTGCAGTGTCCTGGAAGAAACCGTTGCTGGCAACCTGCTCACTGAAGCTGCCTGACTCACGCCACAGGCGCAGCAACAGGGTGATGGCATTCATCAGCAGGTTGATGTCGCTCAGCCAGCCCTGCATCTGCTGGTGACGGGTGATGGCCGGAGTACCGAGCCAGTGGTGCAACTGCGGTACATCGAAGGCACACAGGCCACCGGGGATGGAGAAACGCTGGCGGATGGAGCCGAGCAGACGATCCTCTTTCAGGCGGGCACCCGGGCGTGGCGAGTTGAGCAGGTTGCGGGAGAGCTGGCTGCTCTCTTGCTGCATCTGCTTGATCTGTTCCAGATCGACATCGGGCAGGCTGGCCCAGTGGCTCAGACGCTGGCCGAGACGCTCCAGATCCTTGATGAGGTCGGCGCGCAGGTCACCACGCTCCAGCAACTCCTGCAGATCGAACAGCCCCTTGAAGAAGGCGATATGTGCCCAGGATTGTTCACTCTCCAGATTGTCGCGGATCTGGGAAAACAGGGACTCCAGACGAAGATAGGTCCGGCTTTTTTCATTAAGGGGGAAATCGTAAATCATGCCTAATCCTGGCCAGCCATAAACCGGCCTAGTGTACTCACACTTGGCGGGCTTGTTGAGAGGCAATTGCCAGATATGTCTCGTGCAGCGCCAAAATCCGCGTTTTAATCGCCATTTCGCTGCCATTGTGGTTTTCGATGACATCATCCGCCGCGGCAAGGCGCTCCGGCCGGCTCGCCTGGGCGGCGATAATGGCCTTGGCCTGCTCGGCCGATACCCCATCCCGACGGCAGGTGCGCTCAATCTGGGTGGCTTCATCCACATCGATCACCAGCACCCGATTGGCGAGGCCGGTGAGTTTGTTCTCCACCAGCAGCGGCACCACCAGCAGGCAGTAAGGTGAACTGGCTGCGGCACACTGGCGCAGCATTTCGCTGCGAATCAGCGGGTGGAGCAGAGCATTGAGCCACTCCTTGGCCTGTGGGTCGCTAAAGACCCGCTCGCGCAGGGCGCGACGATCGAGTTGACCGCTCTGATCAATCACATCCGGGCCAAAATGGTCGGCGATGGCGGCAAGGGCCGGGGTGCCCGGCTCAACGACCTCGCGGGCGATCACATCGGCATCCACCACCTCGATACCCAGCGCGGCAAACTGATTGGCAATTGTGGTTTTGCCGCTGCCGATACCACCTGTGATAGCAACTACATACATGTGGGCCTCTTGCTCAAAGCAGGGTAGAGAGATACCAGCGGGTGATGGTATCGCCCCACAACAGGGCGATCCAGCCCGCGATGGCGAGGTAGGGGCCGAAGGGGATAGGCTTGCCCTGATGGTGTTTGTGCAAGGCGATCAGGCTGATGCCGATCACGGCGCCGACCAGGGATGAGAGCAGCAAAATAATGGGCAGCGCCTGCCAACCGAGCCAGGCGCCGAGGGCCGCCAGCAGCTTGAAGTCGCCATAGCCCATTCCCTCTTTGCCAGTGAGCAGCTTGAAGGCCCAGTAGAGGCTCCAGAGCACCAGATAGCCCGCCATGGCGCCAATCACTGCATCCGCCAGCGGCACAAAGCCTCCCGCCAGGTTGAACAGCAGCCCGCCCCACAGCAGTGGCAGAGTGAGCTGGTCGGGCAGCAACATCTTGTCGAGATCGATAAAGGTGAGGGCGAGCAGCACCCAGGTGAGCAACAGGGCGGCCAGCGTGCTCCAGCCCGGTGTAATCACCATAGCAACAGCCACCGAGAGCAGGGCGGTCAGCAGCTCTACCAGCGGATAGCGGGCCGAGATGGGGGCCTGACAGTCGCGGCAACGCCCCTTGAGCCAGAGCCAGCTCAGCAGCGGGATGTTCTCCAGCGCAGTGATGGCGTGACCACAGTGAGGGCATGCAGAGCGCGGTACCATCAGGTTGTAGCGCTCTGGCGCAGTGGCCTCCTCATCGGGGGCGAAGTAGCTGCGATACTCGGCCTGCCACTCCCGCTCCAGCATGATAGGCAGGCGATGGATCACCACGTTAAGGAAACTGCCGATCATCAGGGAGAAGAGAAAAACCAGCGAGAAGTAGAGCCAGGGCAAGCCGTGAGCCAGCTCGATAAGAAGTGTCATAACCAACCGTCAGTCATTAAATGAGGGGGAGGGCATGGCGGTAGCGCCATGCCCTGATGAATCAGCCTACCACGTCGCCAAGCTTGAAGATGGGCAGGTACATGGCGATAACCATGCCGCCGACCAGCACCCCGAGAACTACCATGATGAGGGGTTCCAGCAGGCTGGTGAGGCCATCGACCAGATCATCCACCTCCTGTTCGAAGATGGTGGCAACCTTGGAGAGCATATCATCGATGGCACCGGACTCCTCACCGATCATCACCATCTGGATCACCATGTCGGGGAAGAGATCAACGGTGCGCATCGCCACGTTGATCTGCATACCGGCCACCACCTCGTTGCGGATGGCCATGACCGCGGTGCGATAGACATAGTTGCCGGAGGCGCCTGCCGCCGAAATCAGCGCATCCACCAGCGGGATACCGGCGGAGAAAGTGGTCGACAGAGTGCGGGCAAAGCGGGCCATGGCGGCCTTGTGCAGGATCATCCCGACCACCGGAATGGTGAGTACAAACTTGTCGGTGTTGTCTTTCACCTTTTGGGAGGCGCGCCAAGCCCGTACATAGAGGAAGATGCCAAGGGCTGAGCCACCAAAGAAGACATACCACCAGTTCTGCATAAAGCGGGAGATGCCGATGACAAACTGGGTGAACACCGGCAGCTCGGCACCGAAGCTTTTGAAGATATCCTCGAACTGCGGAATGACGAACAACAGCAGGATGGAGGTCACCACGATGGCCACCAGAATGACCATGGTGGGGTAGAACATCGCCTTCTTGATCTTCGATTTGAGTGCTTCCGATTTCTCCCGGTAAGTGGCGATACGGTCGTAAATGGTCTCCAGCGCACCGGATTGCTCACCGGCTTCCACCAGATCGCAGTAGAGATCGTCAAAGTAGCGGGGATGACGGCGCAGCGCCTCCGACATGGGGGTGCCGGTCTCCACATCGGCGGCAATCTGACCCATCAGTTCGCGCATCGAGGCCTTCTCGTGGCTGCGGGCGATGATCTGCAGGCTCTGCACCAGTGGCACGCCAGCGGAGAGCATGGTGGTGATCTGGCGGGAGACGATGGCGATATCCATCGGTTTGATCTTGGCGCCACCCTTGGAAAAGAGCCCCTGGGATTTCTTGGCCACCTTGGTGACGTTGACCCCCTGCTTGCGCAGTTCGGCCTTGACGGTGTTGATGCTGTCGGCCTGCAGCTCGCCGGAGACCTTCTGCCCCTTGCGGTTTACCCCGTGCCAGCGGAAGGCGAAGACTTTCTTGGGGGCATTGTTCTTCTTGGTTAGGGTTGCCATCTTTGCATCCTGCAATTGGGTCGGGCGCCAGCCCTTATGACACAAACGTCCGATGACGTAGCGTTAATCCTGTTTCCCTGCGCGAATGTCCGATTACGCAATGCTAATCGAACCTAGGCACCGAGTATTAGCGGCGACTGTTTCGCCACGCGAATTAGTTGGTGGTAACCCGGTTGACCTCTGCCAGACTGGTGACTCCAAGTCGGGCCTTCTCCAGCCCCGAGGTACGCAGGGTACGCATCCCCTCTTTTTGGGCAATCGCCGCGATTTGCAGCGAGTTCGCCCCCTGCATGATCAATTTGGCGATGTTCTCTGACATCAGCATGATTTCGTAAATGCCGACTCGCCCCTTGTAGCCGCCGGAACACTCCTTGCAACCGACCGGTTTGAACAGTCGCAATCCGGCCGCCAGCTGCTGCGGGGTAAATCCCAGCTCCAGCAGTTCGGCTTCCGGCACCACCTCCGGCGCCTTGCAGTGGTCGCACAGTTTTCGGGCCAGCCGCTGGGCCATGATCAGGGTCACCGAGGAGGCGATGTTGAAGGCGGGCACCCCCATGTTCATCATCCGGGTCAAGGTCTCGGCCGCCGAGTTGGTGTGCAGGGTGGAGAGCACCAAGTGACCGGTCTGTGCTGCCTTGATGGCGATCTCGGCGGTTTCGAGATCACGGATCTCCCCTACCATTACCACATCCGGGTCTTGCCGCAAGAAGGATCGCAGGGCACTGGCGAAGGTGAGCCCCGCTTTGGGGTTGACCTGCACCTGGTTGACGCCGGGCAGGTTGATCTCTACCGGATCTTCGGCGGTGGAGATGTTCACCTCGGTGGTGTTGAGAATATTGAGGCCGGTATAGAGCGAGACGGTTTTGCCCGAGCCGGTGGGGCCGGTCACCAGGATCATCCCCTGCGGCTTGGAGAGGGCGCGCAGGTATTGCGCCTTCTGTCGGTCATCAAAGCCGAGTTGTTCGATATTGAGCCTCGCCGCCGAGGAGTCGAGCAGACGGATCACGATCTTCTCCCCCCACATGGTGGGCAGGGTGTTGACCCGCATATCCATCGACTTGTTGCGCGACAGCTTCAGCTTGATGCGGCCATCCTGCGGCAGCCGCCGCTCGGCGATATCGAGCCGCGCCATCACCTTGAGGCGGGCGGAGAAGCGGTTGGCCAGATTGACCGGCGGGGTGGCGATCTCGTGCAGGATGCCATCGATGCGAAAGCGGACCCGATACTTGAACTCGTAGGGTTCGAAGTGCAGGTCGGAGGCGCCGCGCTTGATGGCATCCATCATGATTTTGTTGATGTACTTGACGATGGGAGCATCGTCATCGGCAGTATTGACGCTCTCATCCAGCCGACTGTTCTCGTCGGAGACCTCGAGATCCGAAATCTCGGATTCGTCGATATCCTCCATGCCGAGGGCGTCGTTCTCGCTCTCCAGCAGCTTGGCTATGGCGGCGGTGAGCTTGTTCTCCTCCACCAGCAGCGCCTCGGTATGGAGCCCGAAGCTGAAGCCGAAATCCTCCAGTGCCGACACATTGGTCGGATCCGACATGGCGATATAGAGGGTGTGGCCCTGGGTATAGATGGGCAACACGTGGTGCTTGTCGATCAGCTTTTGATTGAGGAACTTCTGCGGGATCTCGGCCAAATCGAAGGCGGCAAGATCCAGCAGAGGTACCCCATACTCCAGCTCGCAAAAATCTGCCAATGCCTTGCTGTCGAGGATGCTGTTCTCTATCAGAAAGGTCACAAAGGGTTTTCGCTGGGCCTTGGCCTGGCTCAGATAGCGCTGGGAGTCCTCTTCACTGATCAGTGAAGAGGCGGCCAGGCTTAACGCCAGGCCGCTATTAGGGCTAGAGGTCATGCGTTAGCAAAGGCCGCTAGTTTTACAGCTTCCAGTTACAGCCCAAGTAACCTTGCCATCAGCCTGGACTGTGGGGGTAATAACGTAGTTTTGTGTTGCCCCAAAGGTTGCAGATTTACCTGTTGCAGTTACAGCATTTGTTGTCGGACTTACTATCACAGAATCAACTTCGCCTGTACCTGCACCAGCGGCTATGTCAGCAGGCACACCATTAGAGCCTGAGTCGCAAGTTGAAAGTGCTCCGCTTGCAACTGCGGTTGTCTGGGCACAGATCTCAATGGCTGTCTTGTAGGGGCCAACAGCAGAAACAACCTCAGAAAACTTCGCGCGTTTGGTGTAGGTTTGATACGCTGGCAGCGCTACCGCCGCCAAAATGGCCACGATCGCGACCACGATCATCAGTTCAATAAGGGTAAAGCCCGACTGTTTCTTCATTTTGCTGTTCATGGAAAATATCCTTTTATCCTTGGTTCCTGGGAAGTGCCGGTAGAAAACCATCCGCACGTCAGTATCTTATCCGAGCTGTCATGGGTGGCAACAGAGATTGCTGCCTTTGTTAACCACTTTTCTATCATTTACCAAAAACATGATATAAATCATAAAATAAGAGGCTTCTAACGACTCTTTTTTATGGGGGGAGGCGGGTCCGTCATCACACTCCTTTGCCGAGGGATCCTGCTTAAAGAAAAGGCGCCTATGGCGCCTTTTGCAAGTTGTTTATCCGGTTATATCGAGTGTTTGCTCAAGCCTATGGGGGGAATCTCACTGCTGGATAAAGCGCATGGAGAGATCGAGCGCCCGTACATGCTTGGTGAGCGCCCCGACAGAGATAAAATCGACGCCGGTGGCGGCAAATTCGGCCAGAGTATCCAGCGTCACATTGCCGGAGACTTCCAGCTTGGCGCGGCCCTGATTGATGGCGACGGCTTCGCGCATCATGGTCACGTCGAAGTTGTCGAGCATCACGATATCGGCGTGTGCCGCCAGCGCCTGTTCCAGCTCTGCCAGCGATTCGACCTCCACCTCGACCGGCTTGCCCGGATTGAGACGGCGAGCCTCATTAATCGCTTCGGCAATGCCGCCACAGGCGAGGATATGGTTCTCTTTGATGAGGTAAGCGTCGTAGAGGCCGATGCGGTGATTCTTGCCACCGCCGCAGGTGACCGCGTACTTCTGGGCGGTGCGCAGCCCTGGGATGGTCTTGCGGGTGTCGAGCAGACGGCAGTCGGTGCCTTCCAGTTCAGCCACATAGCGGGCGGTGAGGGTGGCGACGCCGGAGAGGGTCTGGACAAAGTTCAGCGCATTGCGCTCGCCGGTCAGCAGCAGGCGGGCAGGGCCATGGAGGCGGAACAGCTCCTGATTGGGGGAGAGCACTTCCCCATCCTGCACCTTCCACTCCACCTTCACCTCGCCGCCGAGTTGTACGAACACTTCGTCTACCCAGGGCTGGCCGCAGAACACACCGGCTTCGCGGGTGATAACCCGGGCGCTGGCCATCCGGTCGGCCGGGATCAGCTGGGCGGTGATATCGGCGCTGGCGTCCGGTTGGTCCAGCGTGGTGAGGGCATCGCCCAGATCTTCGAGTAGTGCGGCGCGCACGGCGCGGCTGACATTCTGTTGAAACATGCCTTATTCCTGCAAGGGTCTGAGCAGCAGTTGCCGCTCCTTTTGAACCAGCTCCAGCCGACCGAGGGCGTTCATGCCAACCAGCACTTCGTCACCGTCTGCCGCCGGATTGATAAAGATCGCCAGATCGTACAAGGTCAATGGCCCCATCGCCAGCGTTTCGATGGTGCCGTTGCCGACCCGGATCTGCCCCGCGGCGGTATTGACCTGGCTGCTGCCATGCGCCGTCAGGCCGAGCCGCTCGGCAACCTGCTGCGGGATGGTGATGCGGGTGGCGCCGGTATCGAGCAGCAGTTGCACCGGCTGACCGTTGATGGCACCCTCCAGACGATAGTGGCCGCTCTGGTCGGCCCGCAGCAATAGCTCGCCGCTGGCGGTGACGCCCGGTTGCGAGCGGGAGTGGAAGTAGAGGGTCAGCAGGCCCATCAGAGAGAGCCAGGCCAGTAACCACATCCAGCGTGCCGTGTGCTGCATAACCCATCCATATCGAGCGAAAGATGACTCAGCCTAACATACCATTTCCCGTTGATTCAGTGAGTTGGTGCTGGCTTGTCCATTACATCTCTTCATCTTTTCGCCATTAATCAGCCAACTCGAGTAGCCGATGACTCAACTCGCTTCGCAACCTTGCCTTTCTATCGATGCCGCTGGCTGGTGCCAGCAGGCGCGCCGGGTGCCTTCCCCGCATCACAACGAACGGGCCGCGCCGGACGATATCTCCCTGCTGGTGGTGCATGGCATCAGCCTGCCGCCAGGGGAGTTTGGCGGCCCCTTTATCGACGATCTCTTTATGGGGCGGCTCAACCCCGAGGCTCACCCCTATTTTGCCGGTATTCATCAGTTGCGGGTCTCGGCCCACTGCCTGATCCGCCGTGATGGCGAGCTGGTGCAGTATGTGCAGTTCGGCGCGCGCGCCTGGCATGCGGGAGTATCGAGCTGGCAGGGGCGGGAGGCGTGCAATGACTTCTCCATCGGTATCGAGCTGGAAGGAACCGACGAGACCCCCTATACCGAGGCCCAGTACCGGGCGCTGGCGGGGCTCACCCGAGCCATCTCAGAGCGCTATCCGGCCATCACCCATGAAAAAATTGTCGGCCATTGTGACATCGCACCAGGGCGCAAGACGGATCCCGGAGCCAGTTTTCAGTGGGATTACTACCGGCAGCTGCTAAACAGCTAAAGTAATTATTCAAATTTAGTTTGGATTTTAAAATCAATGGCTTGCCGATCTGGCAGGCCATTTTCGCCTCTGGTTGCGCAAATGTTATTTGTGAGCGCCGTCAAGAATATTGGTCAGACCATTTTCTATGAGCTAAATCATGTTTGCCCTGTTTTACCCCTTAAGTGGTGGGGTTGATTCTTGACTCAGATCATCTTTTGGGTGGACTTTTCAAAAGGGCTCTGCTAATTTTCGCCCCATCCATGAAATTGGTAATACCAATTTAACAAAGTAGCCTCATGCCCTATCGCAAGATTACGCAACCCAAGTTGGCCGACTCCATTGTCGCCGAGCTGGAACAGATGATTCTGGAAGGCAGCCTGCAGCCGGGGCAGAAATTGCCTCCCGAGCGGGAACTCGCCATCCAGTTTCAGGTATCGCGCCCCTCTCTGCGCGAAGCCATCCAGCGGCTGGAAGCGCGCGGGTTGCTTTATCGCCGTCAGGGCGGCGGCACTTACGTGCAGAATGCCCTGAGCAAGGGGATGGCCGATCCCCTGTTCGAACTGCTCAGTACCCACCCGGAAGCCCGGTATGACCTGCTGGAGTTTCGCCACGCGCTGGAAGGCATCTGTGCCTACTACGCGGCCTTGCGGGGAACCGGGTCTGATTTCGAGCGCATTCGTCAGGTGCAAACCGCCATCGAAGAGGCGGGCCAGTCGGGCTCGCTGGTGGCCGAATCGGCAGCCGTGACCCAGTTCTATCTGGCGGTGGCCGAGGCGTCCCACAACGTGGTGCTGCTGCACCTGCTGCGGGCCATGAGCCCGATGCTCGAGCAGAACATTCTGCAGAATAACGAGATTTTGAATCGCCGCCCGGGAGTGGTAGCCAAGATACGTCGCCATCGCGCGAATCTGATCGAGGCTATTCTTTCGGGGGCTCCGGAGCGGGCCAGAACAGCTTGTCATGAGCATCTGGCCTTTATCGAGGACACCTTGTTGGATATGCAGAGGGAAGACAGCCGGATCCAGCGATCCATGCGTCGGATCCGTCAGCAGGAAAACTAATCCCACAAGGCTTTATTGTCGAATGCTTGCGCCTTTCGCCGTGCAATGCCGTGCAATCACAACAAAATAGGAACCAGCCATGTCTGATATCCTGAAGAACGATGTGGACCCGATAGAAACGCTGGAGTGGCTTGCCTCTCTGGAATCCCTGCTGCGTGAAGAGGGTCCGCAACGCGCTCAGTTCATCCTTGAACAGTTGGCCGAGAAAGCCCGCGTAAGCGGTGTGGACGTGGCTGCCAAGGCAAATCGCGATTACATCAACACCATCCCGTCCAGCGACGAGCCGGACTACCCGGGCGACCTGGAGATGGAGCGCCGCATTCGCGCCATCATCCGCTGGAACGCCATGATGATCGTGCTGCGCGCGTCCAAGAAAGACCTGGACCTGGGTGGTCACATGTCTTCCTTCGCTTCTTCTGCGACCATCTATGATGTCTGCTTCAACCACTTCTTCCGTGCTCGCAACGAGAAGGATGGTGGCGATCTGGTTTACTTCCAGGGTCACATCTCCCCGGGCATCTATGCTCGCGCCTTCGCTGAAGGTCGTCTGACCGAAGAGCAGCTGGACAACTTCCGTCAGGAAGTGGACGGCAAGGGTATCCCTTCCTATCCGCACCCGAAACTGATGCCGGACTTCTGGCAGTTCCCGACCGTTTCCATGGGTCTGGGCCCCATCGCCGCCATCTATCAGGCTCGCTTCCTGAAGTACCTGACCGACCGTGGTATCAAGGATTGCTCCGAGCAGACCGTTTACGCCTTCCTGGGTGACGGCGAGATGGATGAGCCGGAAGCCAAAGGTGCCCTGACCGTTGCCGTGCGTGAAAAGCTCGACAACCTGGTGTTCGTGGTCAACTGCAACCTGCAGCGTCTGGATGGTCCGGTTGTCGGTAACGGCAAGGTCATCAACGAGCTGGAAGGCCTGTTCGCTGGCGCCGGCTGGGATGTCACCAAGGTCATCTGGGGTCGCAAGTGGGATGAGCTGCTGAAGAAAGACACTTCAGGCAAGCTGATCCAGCTGATGAACGAGACCGTGGACGGTGACTACCAGACCATGAAGTCCCGCGACGGTGGCTACATCCGCGAGCACTTCTTCAACCGTTATCCGGAAACTGCCGCGCTGGTCAAAGATATGACCGACGAGGAAATTTTCGCCCTGAACCGCGGTGGTCACGATCCTCGCAAACTGTTCGCGGCGTTCAACAAGGCGACCCAGACCAAGGGCAAGCCGACCGTTATTCTGGCCAAGACCATCAAGGGTTACGGCATGGGTGAAGCGGCTGAAGGCAAGAACATCGCTCACCAGGTCAAGAAGATGGAGCTGGACTCCGTGCGTCACCTGCGTGACCGCTTCAACCTGCCGGTGGCCGACGAGCAGCTGGCCGATCTGCCTTACCTGAAGATCGAAGCCGGTTCTGCCGAGCACAAATACCTGCACGACCGTCGCGCTGCCCTGAAAGGCTATCTGCCGACCCGTCTGCGCGAAAGCACCACCAAGCTGGAAATCCCGGCACTGGATGCCTTCGGCCCGCTGCTGGGTGAGCAGGCGCGCGAAATCTCCACCACCATGGCGTTCGTGCGTTCCCTGAACGTGATGCTGAAAGACAAGTCCATCGGCAAGCGCATCGTGCCGATCCTGGCTGACGAAGCCCGTACCTTCGGTATGGAAGGTCTGTTCCGCCAGATCGGTATCTACAGCCCGCACGGTCAGCAGTACACCCCGCAAGACCGCGACATCGTCTCCTACTACAAGGAAGACAAGCAGGGTCAGGTTCTGCAAGACGGTATCAACGAGCTGGGCGCCATGTCCTCCTGGCTGGCTGCTGCGACCTCTTACAGCACCAACGATTGCCCGATGATCCCGTTCTACATCTACTACTCCATGTTCGGCTTCCAGCGGATTGGCGACATGGCGTGGGCAGCCGGTGACCAGCAAGCCCGTGGCTTCCTGCTGGGTGCGACCTCCGGTCGTACTACCCTGAACGGCGAAGGTCTGCAGCACGAAGATGGTCACAGCCACATCCTGGCGAACACCATCCCGAACTGCATCTCCTACGACCCGTCCTACGCCTATGAAGTGGCGGTGATCGTACAGGACGGCCTGCGCCGCATGTACGGTGAGAACCCGGAGAACGTGTTCTACTACATCACCACCCTGAACGAGAACTATGCCATGCCGGCCATGCCGGAAGGCGCCGAGGAAGGCATCCGCAAGGGTATCTACAAGCTGGAATCCGTAGCCGGTGCCAAGGCGAAAGTTCAGCTGCTGGGTTGTGGTTCCATCCTGGGTCACGTGCGTACTGCCGCCCAGATCCTGGCCAGCGAGTACGGTATCGGTTCCGATGTGTTCAGCGTCACCTCCTTCAACGAACTGGCCCGTGACGGTCAGGACGCCGATCGCTGGAACATGCTGCACCCGACCTCTGAGGCGCGTGTTCCCTACATCGCTCAGGTACTGGGTTCCGAAGCCACCATCGCTGCGACCGACTACATGAAGTCCTTCGCCGATCAGGTTCGCGCCTTCGTTCCGACCGAGAACTACCGCGTGCTGGGTACCGATGGTTACGGCCGTTCCGACAGCCGTGCCAACCTGCGTCGTCACTTCGAAGTGAACGAATTCTACGTGGTGGTTGCTGCCCTGACCGAACTGGCCAAGCGCGGCGAAATCGACAAGCAGGTTGTGGCCGACGCTATCGCCAAGTACGGCATCGATGCCGACAAGGTCAACCCGCTGTACGCGTAAGAGGATCAAGTGTCGTGCCGGGACTTGCTGCCCGGTACGACCTTGCAAAGGTTAACGCGAGAGACGCGTGACAGCAGTCGGTCACGCGGATGCACGCAAGAGGATAAAGCACAATGTCCAAACAGATTATGGTGCCGGATATCGGCGCCGATGAAGTTGAAGTCACCGAGATCATGGTGGCCGTGGGTGACAAGGTCGAGCTGGACCAGTCCATCATCGCGGTAGAAGGCGACAAGGCTTCCATGGAAGTACCGGCCCCGTCCGCCGGTATCGTCAAAGAGATCCTGATCAAGGTGGGCGACAAGGTTGCCACCGGTTCCCAGATCATGATCTTCGAAGCCGAAGGCGCTGCCGCCCCTGCTGAAGTGGCTGCACCGGTTGCTGCTGCTCCGGCCGCCGCACCTGCCGCTGCCGTGCGCAAAGATGTGCACGTGCCGGACATCGGTGACGACGAAGTGGACGTGACTGAAATCATGGTTGCCGTGGGCGACATGGTGGAAGCCGACCAGTCCATCATCGCCGTGGAAGGTGACAAGGCCTCCATGGAAGTACCGGCACCGTTCGCCGGTCGCGTGGTCGAAATCAAGGTTGCCGCTGGCGCCAAGGTCTCTACCGGCTCTCTGGTGATGGTGTTTGAAGTGGCTGCTGGCGCTGCGCCTGCTGCCGTTGCTGCTCCGGCTCAAGCCGCCGCTCCTGTGGCTGCTGCCCCGGTTGCCGCTGCTGCCAAAGAGGTCAATGTACCGGATATCGGTGGTGACGAAGTGGAAGTCACCGAGATCATGGTTGCCGTGGGTGACAAGGTTGAAGCCGACCAGTCCCTGATCGCCGTGGAAGGTGACAAGGCCTCCATGGAAGTACCTGCCCCGTTCGCCGGTGTGGTCAAAGAGATCAAGGTGAAGGCGGGTGACAAGGTCTCCACCGGTTCCCTGATCATGGTATTCGAAGTGGCTGGCGCTGCCCCTGCCGCCGCGCCGGTTGCTCAAGCTGCCGCTCCGGTCGCTGCAGCCCCTGTTGCCGCTGCTCCGGCACCGGTTGCCCAGGCCGCTGCCGCTGCGACCGATTTCGTAGCCAACGACGCTTACGTGCACGCTTCCCCGGCAGTACGCCGTCTGGCGCGCGAGTTTGGCGTCAACCTGGCCAAGGTAAAAGCCTCCGGTCGCAAGGGCCGCATCGTCAAAGAAGACGTGCAAGCCTATGTGAAGGATGCCATCAAGCGCGCCGAGTCTGCACCGGCTGCCGGTACCGGCACTGGCAACGGCATGAGCGTGCTGGCGTGGCCGAAGGTCGATTTCAGCAAGTTCGGTGATGTGGAAGAAGTCGATCTGACCCGCATCCAGAAGATCTCCGGTCCGAACCTGCACCGCAACTGGGTCATGATCCCTCATGTCACCCAGTTCGACGAAGCCGATACCACCGAGCTGGAAGCGTTCCGCAAAGAGCAGAACGCGATGCTCGAGAAGCAGAAGTCGGACGTGAAGATCACCCCGCTGGTGTTCATCCTGAAAGCGGCCGCCAAGGCGCTGGAAGCTCACCCGCGCTTCTGCAGCTCCCTGTCCGAAGATGGCAGCAAGCTGATCATGAAGAAGTACATCCACATCGGTGTGGCGGTGGATACCCCCAACGGTCTGGTTGTGCCCGTGGTGCGCGATGTTAACAAGAAGGGCATCATGGAGCTGTCTCGCGATCTGGCCGAGATCTCCAAGAAGGCTCGTGCCGGCAAGCTGACCGCTGCCGACATGCAGGGCGGTTGCTTCACCATCTCCAGCCTGGGTGGCATCGGCGGTACCAGCTTTACCCCGATCGTCAACGCGCCGGAAGTGGCCATCCTCGGTGTCTCCAAATCCGAGATGAAGCCGAAGTGGAACGGCAAAGAGTTCGCGCCGCGCCTGATGCTGCCGCTGGCTCTGAGCTACGACCACCGCGTGATCGATGGTGCCGATGGAGCTCGCTTCATCACCACCATGAACGGCGTGCTGTCCGACATTCGTCGACTGGTCCTGTAAGTGAGAGGGCGGGCCCAGAGCCAGCCCTTTTTACTTCTCATTTCATTAACATGATCGTAAACTTGCCCCGTTTTTTCACGGCTGCAGCCGCCTTGTTTTACAACGAAAAGAAGGCATAAGACTGCGCTGTCCGGGGATATAAGAACGACAAAGAGGTCATGATGAGTAAAGAAATCAAAACCCAGGTCGTAGTACTGGGTGCTGGCCCTGCCGGTTATTCCGCTGCTTTCCGTGCAGCCGATCTGGGTCTGGATACTATTATCGTCGAGCGTTACTCCACCCTGGGTGGCGTCTGTCTGAACGTGGGCTGCATCCCCTCCAAGGCGCTGCTGCACGTCGCCAAAGTGATTGAAGAAGCCAAGGCGCTGGCCGAGCACGGCATCGTCTTCGGCGAACCCAAGACCGACATCGACAAGATCCGTCTGTGGAAAGAGAAGGTCATCAACCAGCTGACCGGCGGTCTGGCTGGCATGGCCAAGATGCGTAAAGTTCAGGTTGTTAACGGCTTCGGTAAATTTACCGGCCCGAACACCCTGGAAGTGACCGGCGAAGACGGCAAGACCACCGTTACCTTCGACAACGCCATCATCGCCGCCGGCTCCCGTCCGGTGAAGCTGCCGTTCATCCCCCACGATGACCCGCGCGTATGGGACTCTACCGATGCGCTGGAGCTGACAACCGTGCCTGGCAAACTGCTGGTTATCGGTGGCGGCATCATCGGTCTGGAGATGGGTACCGTTTACTCCTCTCTGGGTTCCGAGATCGACGTGGTGGAATTTGCCGACCAGCTGGTTCCGGCTGCCGACAAAGACATCGTCAAGATTTACACCAAGCGCGTGGCCAAGAAATTCAACATCATGCTGGAGACCAAGGTCACCGCAGTTGAAGCCCGTGAAGACGGCCTGTACGTCTCCTACGAAGGCAAGCACGCCCCGGCCGAGCCGGTTCGTTACGACAACGTGCTGGTTGCCGTAGGTCGTGTGCCGAACGGCAAGATGCTGGATGCCGAGAAGGCTGGCGTTGCCGTGACCGAGCGCGGTTTCATCGAGGTGGACAAGCAGCTGCGTACCAACGTGGCGCACATCCACGCCATCGGTGACATCGTGGGTCAGCCGATGCTGGCGCACAAAGGTGTGCATGAAGGTCACGTTGCCGCCGAAGTGATCGCTGGCAAGAAGCACTACTTCGACCCGAAAGTGATCCCGTCCATCGCCTACACCGAGCCAGAGATGGCATGGGTCGGTCTGACCGAGAAAGAGGCCAAGCAACAAGGTCTGAACTTTGAAGTCGCCACCTTCCCGTGGGCTGCTTCCGGTCGCGCCATTGCCTCTGATTGCTCCGACGGCATGACCAAGCTGATCTTCGACAAGGAGAGCGGCCGCGTTATCGGTGGTGCCATCGTCGGTACCAACGGCGGTGAACTGCTGGGTGAAATCGGTCTGGCCATCGAGATGGGTGCTGACGCCGAAGATATCGCGCTGACCATCCACGCTCACCCGACTCTGCACGAGTCTGTGGGTCTGGCTGCCGAAGTGTTCGAAGGCTCCATCACCGACCTGCCGAACGCCAAGGCCAAGAAGAAAAAGTAATTTTCTTCTCCGCTTGGATGAAAAAGCCGCTCGAATGAGCGGCTTTTTGCTATCTGGCCTTCGGAGTCCGGTTAGCAGCGCCCCTTCTTGGCCTGCCCCGGCGGGCAGAAGGTGCCATAGCCACCACTGCCGTCACTGACCCGGATCCGGGTATCGTCCACGCTGACATCCGCCCCGTGTACCCGCACCGGCCCGTTGCTGCAGGCGCCGAGCACGCCCCCCAGCAATATCATTACGATCAGCTTGCCCATAACTCCTCCTCATATTTCCCTGATTATGAGGCATTTCGAGAGCCGCATAACGGCGTTTGAATGGCCGTGCGTCACCGTTTGCCGTGGCTATGACAGAGGGCGCCGCAGCGCCCTCTGGTGAGTCTTCAGGAGTGGGATGACAAGACTACAGACGGAAGTTGCCGACCAGCTTGTCAAGTTGACCGGAGAGCTGCTGCAGGCTGCGGCTGGATTCGGTCAGCTGGTGGGCGATGTCGGCGGTCTCCATGGTGAGCTGGTTGATATCCTCCACGTTGCGGTTGATCTCGCCGACCACGCTCGACTGCTCCTCGGTGGCGGTGGCGACCTGGATATTCATGTCGTTGATCTGGGTGATATGGGCGGTGATCTGGCCGAGGGCAGCGTTGGCCTCATCGGCCTGGTTCACCACCTCCAGACTCTGGTTACGCCCCTGCGCCATGGCGCTGACGGCGCGGGCACTCTGCTCCTGCAAGCGGTTGATCATCCCCTGGATCTCGGCGGTTGAGGCGGCGGAGCGGTTGGCCAGATTGCGCACCTCATCCGCTACCACGGCGAAGCCGCGACCCTGTTCACCGGCGCGAGCGGCCTCGATGGCGGCGTTCAGTGCCAGCAGGTTGGTCTGCTCCGAGATGCTGCGGATGGTTTCGAGGATGCTGCCGATGGAGTCGGTCTGGCTCGCCAGCGATTCTATGACCCCGGCCACCTGCTCAATCTCGCCGGAGAGGCCGACGATGCCGTGGCGCGCCTGCGCCACCACCACTGCCCCCGCATCGGCCTGATCGTTGGCCTGTCTGGCTACTTCGGCTGCCAGCGAAGCGTTACCGGCGATCTCGCTCACCGTGGCACCCATCTCGTGGATGGCCGTTGCCACCTGCACGGTGCGGTCACGCTGGGCGGTACAGTTGTGCTGGGTCAGCTGCGCCTTGTTGGCCACCTCGTTGGCGGTGTCGGCGAGCTGGCGGGAGTTCTCTGCCACCTGCTCGATGGAGCCGTGGATCTTGGCGACGAAGTTGTTGAAGCCGGTGGCGACCTGACTCAGTTCGTCACGCCCCTCCACCTTGAGGCGCTGGGTGAGATCCCCATCGCCGCTGCCCAGCTCCTTGAACAGGCGAGCCAGCTCGTTGAGCGGACGGCTGACCGAGCCTGCCAGCAGCATCCCCATCAGCCCCATGGCCAGCGCAATCACCAGCGAGATCATCAGGATCTCGTTGCGGGTCTGATCCAGCTCGGCATAGATCTCGGCTTGCGGCACCTGGGCCACCAGATACCAGTCGAGCAACGGGATATAGCTGCTGGCCAGTACCATGGGCTCGCCATTCACCTCGGCGTTGATGACGGCAAAGGGGCGTTTGGCCAGCAGGCTGCCGGTATCACCGCTGGCGATGCCGCCCAGGGTATCGCGTTCGATACGGTTGGCCTCGGGGTGCAGCTTCACCTTGCCGCTGCCATCGACCATAAAGACGATGCCGCTCTCTTCCAGCCGGAAGTTGGCGACCATTGTCACCATGGTGTCGAGGGATTTGGCAAAGCCCGCCAGCCCGCGCCCGTTGAGCTGCTGGAAGTTGACGAACAGCTTCACCTCGCCGTTGCTCTCGCGGAAGATGCTGAGGGTCATCTCCTTCTGGCTCTTGGTGTAGTGATAGAACCAGGCATCTTGCGTGGGGGTCAGGTTGCGCAGAAAGCCATCTTGGTTGTAGTAGGCGGCGGTCTGGCGATCGGCGAAGGAGGCGGTCACTAGACCATACTGGTTGGCCACATCCTTGAGCTGGTTGATGAGGATTGGCTCCTGGTCTTTGGGCATGCCCCGATCTACCCAGTCGAGAATGAAGCGGTCGGTGGCCAGTTGACGGGCAGCCTGGGCGATACCGTGGAGATCCTGCTCGATCTCCTTGCTGATCCGTTGGGTCAGGTTGGGCAGCTCCTGTTCGAACATCCGGTTTTCGATCAGCTGCTGGGCCGAGCGTTGACTGAAGTAGCCCACCAGCAGGCAGGAGACGACTACCGCCAGGGTGACCGTAGCCAGTATTTTCTGTTTAAGCGTGAGGGTTGCCAGCATAAAGGTGCTCAAAAGGTTGAGGATTGACGACTCTCATATTAGCGGCAGCGCAGCCCCGCCCATGAGGCTGGTGACCCTTTATTTGTAGATTACGTTTGCGCTCACAGCGGCGGTGACTCGCTCCTCCGGCGTGCAGGCCATTCTGGATGCGGATTGCCGGTTGCGCTAACTGCCCGGCCCCTTATAGTAGAGGCCATCCTTGGTGACTGACCCTCTGAATAATATGGAAAATATGATGCGCAGCTTAGGTGCGGGATGGACCCGTCTGCTTTTGGTGATGCTGGCGGCCTGCCCGCTGCTGGCCATGGCGGCAGCAGGGGAGCGCCCGAAAATTGCGGTAGTGCTCAGCGGCGGCGGCGCCAAGGGGTCGGCCCATATCGGCATTCTCAAGGTGCTGGAGCAGAAACGGATCCCGGTCGACATCATCGTCGGTACCAGCATGGGCTCCTATGTGGCGGGGATGTACGCCATGGGGCTCAGTGCCGAGGAGGTGGAGCGCATGACGCTTGCCATCGACTGGAACAAGGGGTATCAGGACAAGGTCGGTCGTGACGAGCTGTCGCTGCGCAAGAAGCAGCAGAACGAGCAGTATCAGCTGCGCACCGACATCGGGGTGAATGGCGACACCACCCAGCTACCGGACGGTTTCTTTCAGGGCCAATCCATGGCCAGCCTGCTGCGGGGGGCCACCTCCAACCTGCCGGTGCAGGCGAGTTTCGACGATCTGCCGATCCCCTACCGCGCCATGGCGACCGACATGGAGACGGTGACGCCTTTCGTGCTGGATCACGGTAGTCTGGCCAAGGCGATGCAGGCTTCCATGTCGATCCCCGGCGCGCTCAAGCCGGTGGAGTGGGAGGGCCACATCCTGGCGGATGGGGGCAGCGTCAACAACATGCCGGTCGATGTCGCCAAGGCGATGGGGGCCGACGTGGTGATCGCGGTGGATATCAGCGCCAAGTTGCGCACCCGTGAATCCCTCAAGTCAGGGTTGGCGATGATTGACCAACTCACTACCTATATGACCCAGGTCGGCACCGACAAGCAGAAGGCGCTGATGGGGCCCAAGGATATTCTGCTCGCCCCCGAGTTTGGCGATATGGGGATCGCCGACTTTGCCCGCATGCCGGAGGGGATCAAGTTGGGTGAAGCAGCGGCGGACAAGGCGTCGTTGCAACTCGACCGGTTGTCGCTCACCAAGGCGCAGTACAACGCCTATCGCAACCAGAAATTGAGCCGCCGTGCCGAGCGCAGCGGTCAGCCCGCCTACTTCATCGACAAGGTGGAGATCATCAACAAGTCGCGCCTCTCCGACGAGACGGTGCGCGCCATGCTGAAAGTGCGGCCGGACAAGATCCAGACCAACGAGAGCCTGGAGGCGGGTATTCGCCGGCTCTATGCGCTGGAGTCCTTCGACCGCATCACCTATGAGGTGGAGGAGCGCGACGGGGAGAACGTGCTGGTGGTGGATGCCAGCGAGAAGAACTGGGGGCCGGGCTACCTCAACTTCCAGTTCGGCTTCTCCGACGACTTCGAGAATACCTCCAACTACAACGTCGGCATGTCCTATACCCTCACCAACGTCAATGACTGGGGAGCCGAGTGGTTGACCGAGGCTTCGCTCGGCACGGCCAAGCATATCAAGACCGACTTCTATACTCCGCTGGAACCCTCCCAGACCTTCTATGGCGAGGCGAGCCTGGCCTATGACCAGACCCAGAGAAGCCTCTTCAACCCGGATCCGGACGATCCGTTGTTCACCTATCTCGATGCCGAGTACTCCTTCTTCAGCGCCGATCTGGCGGTAGGCTGGAATCGTCAGCCCTGGAGTCGCCTGTCTATGGGGCTGGAAGGGCAGACGGGCAGTATCGAGATCAAGAACGTCAAAGAGCTGCAAGGGGATGCCACGGCATGGGGGCCCTATGCCCGCTTCGAACACGACACCCTGGACAGCAGCTATTTCCCCTACCAGGGGGTCAAATGGGATGTGAAGATGGGCTACTCCCACGTCAATCTGGATGGGGACGGTTTTCAGGCCTCCCGTAGCGAGGGGTGGAACTATCGCCTCTCCATGGTCAAACCCTGGTCCTGGGACAGACACAGCCTCAACCTGATCCTCGAAGGGGGTGGCTCGGGCAGTGAAGAGAGCATCCCGCTCTATATCCAGGATCTGGGGGGGCTGTTCCACCTCTCCGGTTTCCAGCGCTACCAGCTGAGCGGTCGTTACAGCCTGTTTGGCGGCCTGCGCTACATCTATCGGGTGGCAGACAACGACTTCGGCGCCCTCAAGGTGCCGCTCTATCTCGGTGGATCTCTGGAGCAGGGCGGCGTCTGGAACAAGGGGGCGGATATCAGTCTGGATAGCTCGTTTACCGCCGGTTCTGTGTATGTCGGGGTGGAGAGCTTCCTCGGCCCGGTGTTCCTCGGCTACGGCATGGCGGAGGGGGGCAATGACGTCTTTTATCTGCAACTGGGCAGTACGTTCGAATAATGCCGAATTGATGCCAATTTGTTAACTCTGGTTGAGGGTGGTCAATTAATTTTCAAAAAATGCCAGTCTGTTTAATTGGTTACGATTTTGTGGTGAATAAGTAAACAGGGTTTGGATTTTAATTAGTCGTTAAAACTTATATAGTGGGGAGCACCCTACGGGGTGTCCCGCAAGGACGATCGCCGCGAGCCTGGGCGAACCCCAAAAAAAGACCAAAGAGGAATTAGTCGTGCTTGAAACATACCGTAAACACGTCGCAGAACGTGCCGCCGAGGGCGTGGTTGCCAAACCTCTGGATGCAGAGCAGGTCGCCGCCCTGGTCGAACTGCTCAAGAACCCGCCCGCTGGTGAAGAAGATTTTCTGAAAGAGCTGTTGTCCTCCCGTATTCCCCCCGGTGTTGATGAAGCGGCCTATGTCAAAGCCGGTTTCCTCACCGCTGTCGCCAAGGGCGAAGCCCACTCTCCCATCCTGACTGCCGCGCAAGCCGTCGAGCTACTGGGCACCATGCAGGGTGGTTACAACATTCAACCGCTGATCGACCTGCTGGACGATGCGACTTTGGCCCCGCTTGCCGCCAAGGGGCTCTCCCACACCCTGCTGATGTTTGACTCCTTCCACGATGTGGAAGAGAAGGCCAAGGCGGGCAATGCCCACGCCAAGCAGGTGATGCAATCCTGGGCTGATGCCGAGTGGTTCCTCTCGCGCCCGGAGCTGGCCGAGAAGATCACCGTCACCGTGTTCAAGGTGACCGGCGAAACCAACACCGACGACCTCTCTCCGGCGCCGGACGCCTGGTCCCGCCCGGACATTCCGCTGCACGCCCTGGCGATGCTGAAAAACGCCCGTCCCGGTATCACCCCCGACAAGGATGGCGCCGTCGGCCCCATCAAGACCATCGATGCCCTGAAAGAGAAGGGCTTCCCGCTGGCGTATGTCGGCGACGTGGTCGGTACCGGCTCTTCCCGTAAATCTGCCACCAACTCGGTGCTCTGGTTCATGGGCGATGACATTCCGTTCGTGCCGAACAAGCGCGCTGGCGGTGTCTGTCTGGGTGGCAAGATTGCCCCGATCTTCTTCAACACCATGGAAGATGCCGGCGCCCTGCCCATTGAAGTTGACGTTTCCAAGCTGGAAATGGGCGATGTGATCGACATCTACCCGTTTGCCGGCAAGATCTGCAAGCACGGTACCGAGCAGGTGCTGGCGCAGTTTGAACTGAAAACCGACGTGCTGATCGACGAAGTGCGCGCCGGTGGCCGTATCCCGCTGATCATCGGTCGCGGCCTGACTGACAAGGCCCGCGAAGCGCTGGGTCTGCCGTTCTCCACCGTGTTCCGTCGCCCGCAGCCGGTGGCCGATACTCGCAAGGGCTTCACCCTGGCCCAGAAGATGGTGGGCAAGGCGTGTGGCGTGCAGGGCATTCGCCCCGGCACCTACTGCGAGCCCAAGATGACCACGGTCGGCTCCCAAGACACCACGGGCCCGATGACCCGTGACGAGCTCAAAGATCTGGCCTGCCTCGGCTTCTCTGCCGATCTGACCATGCAGTCCTTCTGCCACACCGCGGCCTATCCCAAGCCCATCGACGTACAGACCCACCACACTCTGCCGGATTTCATCATGAACCGTGGCGGCGTGAGCTTGCGTCCGGGTGACGGTGTCATCCACTCCTGGCTGAACCGCATGCTGCTGCCGGATACCGTGGGTACTGGTGGTGACTCCCACACCCGTTTCCCCATCGGCATCTCCTTCCCTGCGGGCTCCGGTCTGGTGGCTTTCGCCGCCGCCACCGGCGTGATGCCGCTGGACATGCCGGAATCCGTGCTGGTGCGCTTCAAGGGCGATCTGCAACCGGGCATCACCCTGCGTGATCTGGTTCATGCCATCCCCTATGCCGCCATCCAGAAAGGGCTGCTGACCGTCGAGAAAGCGGGCAAGAAGAACATCTTCTCCGGCCGCATCCTCGAAATTGAAGGTCTGCCGACCCTGAAAGTGGAGCAGGCGTTCGAGCTGGCTGATGCCAGCGCCGAGCGTTCCGCTGCCGGTTGCACCATCAAGCTGGATAAAGAGCCGATCATCGAGTATCTGAAGTCCAACATCGTGATGCTGAAATGGATGCTCTCCGAAGGCTACGGCGACGTGCGCACCATTACCCGTCGTATCAAGGGGATGGAAGAGTGGCTGGCCAACCCGACCCTGCTGGAAGCAGACAAGGATGCCGAATACGCCGAAATCATCGAGATCGATCTGGCCTCCATCAAGGAGCCGATCCTCTGTGCGCCGAACGATCCGGACGATGCCCGTCTGCTGAGCGACGTGGCTGGCGACAAGATCGACGAGGTGTTCATTGGCTCCTGCATGACCAACATCGGCCACTTCCGCGCAGCCGGCAAACTGCTCGAGAAGTATCAGGGCGAGCTGCCGACCCGCATGTGGATTGCGCCGCCCACCAAGATGGACAAGGATCAGCTGACCGAAGAGGGCTACTACGGCATCTTCGGCCGGGTCGGTGCTCGGATCGAGATCCCGGGCTGTTCGCTGTGCATGGGTAACCAGGCACGGGTAGCGGAAGGGGCCTCTGTGGTCTCCACTTCCACCCGTAACTTCCCGAACCGTCTAGGTAAAGGTGCCAACGTCTATCTGGCCTCTGCGGAGCTGGCTGCGGTTGCCGCCATTCTCGGCAAGATCCCGACCGTGGCCGAGTACCTGCAATACGCCAAGGCGCTCGATGCCACTGCGGCAGATACCTACCGCTACCTCAACTTCAACGAGATTGCCTCCTACACCAAGAAGGCCGATGCTGTGATCCTGCAGCAAGCTGTGTAACTGAGTTATTGCGCATTTGACGCAATAAAAAGCCAATAATGCCGCGTATCTACGCGGCATTATTCATTTATGTGCTCTTCATTGATTTTTTTTGGGGATGGTTTGCACGATCTTTGCTAGAGAGATCCAACCACTTGTCAGGTGGTTCGTTTTATAAACGCTTTGCGTTATGTTGTACGGCTATATGAGCGGTAATGATGAGGCATCGTTATCGAGGGAAAGTGGATATCTGTTCACTGGGTGCTTGCGTTGGGCAGGCCTGACGAATTGCGGCGTGGTTCTTTATGTTTTTGTTCAGGATCGATCTTTCCCGAACCCGGTTACGCTTCGGCGGCGCCTTGCTGGTCTTCGTCCTGCCACTGCTGGCGGGCGGCTGGATCATCCACAGCAACTATATGCAGGATCTGAAAGCGGACTCCAGTGCCTCGGCCCACAAGGCCAGAACCCTGCTGGAGGCGATGCTGGATCATGCGGAGCAGGCCAATCGCTCGGTATTGCCACTGGTCAATGCGCCCTGTGACGAGAACCTGCTGGTATTGCGCAAAAAGGTGGCCATCGAGCCCTTTCTGCGTTCGGTCAATCTGGTGCGCGACGGCATCATCAGCTGTACCTCCCTGTTCGGCGCGGTGAGTGATGCCGATGACAGGTCGATCTATACCGGCAACAAGCTGTTGCTGATGAGTGGCAATCGGGTGCGGCAGAATCACCCGTTGATAGTGGTGCGAACCGAACAGGGCAGGAATGCTGCATTGAGCGCCATCGACAGCACCCAGCTCAGCTTCATGCTCTCTCTGAGTGGCAAGTCCAGCGCCCTCTATCTGCAGGTGGGGTCAGCCTGGCTCGACGCGTCGGGTCGCTATCTCAATGAAGCGCCCACCCTGCATCGCAGAACCAGTCTCGCCCTCGGCTCATCCCATTATCCTTTCACCATTCACGCCGGTTATGCCATGCCGGTCTACTGGAAGTCGCTGTGGGACGCCAGGCATCAGGCGTTGCTGTGGCTGGCCGCAACCTCTACGCTGCTGGCCTGGCTGGTATGGTGGGTGCTGGGGCGCCCCGGTTCGCCAACGGATGAGCTGCGACGCGCCTTGCGAGCCAAGGAGTTTGTTCCCTATCTGCAGCCGCTGATTGCCAGCCACGATGGCAAGATGATGGGGGCAGAGGTGCTGATGCGTTGGCAACATGCCAATGAAGGGGTGATCCGGCCCGACCTCTTTATCCCGCAAGCGGAAGAGTCGGGACTGATCGTCCCCATGACCACCCATATCATGAAGCTGGTAGCTACACGGTTGAATCGGGTTCAGGCGCAGTTGCCCGACGGGTTTCATATCAGCTTCAACATCAGCGCCGCCCATTGCCACGATTTTGCCCTGCTGGCCGAGTGCCGCGCCTTCCTCGGCCACTTCCTCCCCGGCAAGGTGGTACTGGTGCTGGAGCTGACCGAACGGGAGCTGCTGATGTCAGATCCCCAGACCCTCTCCCTGTTCCGCCAGCTGGACGAGATGGGGGTCAAACTCGCCATCGACGACTTTGGTACCGGCCACTCCAGCCTGGCTTACCTGCAGCAGTTTCATGTGGATTACCTCAAGATCGACAAATCCTTTATCGCCCGCATCGGTACCGAGTCGCTCTCGGAACATATCGTGGACAACGTGATCGACCTGGCCACCCGACTCGGACTGGCGCTGGTGGCGGAAGGGGTGGAGACCGAACGTCAGGCTGACTACCTCAGGGCCAAGGGGGTCGATTATCTGCAGGGCTACCTGTTTGCCCGCCCGATGCCGTTGCGCCAGTTTTGCGAGGAGCTGCTGGCGCAGGAGGCCTCGCCAGTCGAGGGGAGGCTTGAGCCAGCCTGAATCCGCCTTGCCACTGTGGCAGCACTGCGACCTGTGCCGCCGCAACTCGCCCTGTTATCAAGCCCCGGCAAGCGCAGGGGCTTTTTTGTGTAGCCTAAAACCAAGGGTCAGGCAGAGAAACCGCCATCAATAGTCAGGCTGGCGCCGGTGATATAGCCCGCTTCGGGCCCTGCCAGATAGGCGACGAAGCTGGCGATCTCCTCATCCTTGCCGTAACGGGCCAGCGCTATCATCCCCTTGAGCTGCGCCGCAGATTCCCCGTCAGCCGGGTTCATATCGGTATCGACCGGGCCTGGCTGCACGTTATTCACCGTGATGCCCTTCGGGCCCAGATCCCGAGCCATGCCCTTGGTCAAGCCGACCAGTGCCGATTTGCTCATGGCGTAGACAGCCCCTCCTGCCATGGGGATGCGATCGGCATTGGTGCTGCCGATGTTGATGATGCGCCCCCCAGTACCCATATGATGGGCCGCCTCCTGACAGGCCACGAACACGCTGCGGATGTTGACCGCCAGGGTGCGATCGAGGGCATCCAGGGTCAGCTCTTCAATGTGGCCCCAGACCAGCACCCCGGCGTTGTTCACCAGGATGTCCAATCGACCAAAGGTAGTGACGGTTTGGCGGATGGCGTGCTGTACGGCCACGGCATCTGCGCTGTCGGCCCGGATGGCCAGCGCCTTTCCGCCAGCGGCTGTGATGGTCGCGACTATCTCCTCTGCCTTGCTGGTCGAGGAAACGTAGGTGAAGGCCACGGCGGCACCGTCGCGAGCGAGGCGTTTTACAATGGCGGCGCCAATGCCGCGCGAACCACCTTGTACGAAGGCAACTTGTCCACTGAGGGGTTTAACGGTCAACATCTGGTCTCTCCTGTCTGGTGATAAAACAACGTCTGAGCGAGTCGGGAACTCAAGGCTCTCTGGGTCAACCCAAGCCAGGGATGGCGTTGAATGAACCTGTTTACAGTGTGATTGATTCCTTGGGATTGATTAAGTAGCTATTATTCCAATCTCTATTTCCCTCAAGGACCGAGTCGATGGCAGAGCAGGACCCTTTTCTGAGCGTCAGACACTTTGTCGCCGTGGCGCAGGCGGGCAGTTTTACCGCCGCCGCATTGGCGTTGGGGCTGACTGGTTCGGCGTTGAGCAAGAGCATAGTGCGGCTTGAGGCGCGACTGGGGGTCAAGCTGTTGCACAGAACAACCCGTCGGGTGAGCCTGACCCTGGAGGGGGAGGCATATCTGGCCAGCTGTCTCCAGGCCATCCAGGTGCTGGAGGAGACGGAACAGAGCTTTGCATCGGGAAAACAGAGCCCGTCGGGGCGCGTGCGCATCGATCTGCCCGCTGCGTTTGGCCGCAGGCATGTGCTGCCGATCCTGCTGGAACTGGCGGGCAAGCATCCACAGCTGGATCTGTCGGTGAGCTTCAACGAGCGCAAGGTTGATCTCATTGAGGCCAACATCGATCTGGTGGTGCGGATTGGTGCGCTGGAAGATCAGGCCGATCTCGTTGCTCGCCGCTTGGGGGAGCAGCAGCTGGTCATCTGCGGGGCGCCCGCCTATCTGGCACGGCGTGGGGTTCCCCTGACCCCGGATGAGTTGTCACGGCACGATTGCATCATCGACTGGCGCTCTGGACATCGTCATAGCTGGCTGCTCCGCAACGGGGCGGGGAAAATGGAAGATTACGATATCCCGGTACGCTACGAGATGGGGGATGGCGAAGCCGTACGAGCAGCGGCGCTGGCTGGTCTTGGGCTGGTTCAGGTACCGACCTGGCTGGTCAGGGAGCAGCTGGACGCGGGAGCGCTGGTCTGTGTGCTCAATGACCAGTCTGGTGGCGAGATGCCGATCAATGTTATCTGGGCCAGGAGTCAGCATATGCCGCTCAAGGTGCGTATCGTGGTCGATGCCTTGTTGCAGGCGGCTCAAGAGCATGGCAGTGGTTTTCGGGCCCGCTGAATCTGTGTCGTCACTGTCCAGCGGCCACATGCGAGGCAGGGACGCTGGTGGGGCCCGCGAGGTGTCGTGACCTATTTGCTCAGGGATTGCAGCCAGTTCGCCAGCTTTTCATGGGGGCTGCCGGGAATGGGCGGCGCGGGGGCGAGCAGGTGATAGCCGGTGCCATCCGGGATGAATCCTAGCGGGGCTGCCAGCAGGCCGGCGGCGACATCGTCGCACACCAGCCGGTAGGGGCCGATGGCGACGCCAAGGCCCGCCACGGCGGCCTGCAGGCTGAAGTAAAAGTGTTCGAAGGTCTGGGTCGGCGCCTCATCGCTTGTACTCTGTCCGGCCTGTTCCTGCCAGCTTTGCCAGGCGGCGGGACGGGTCTTGGTGTGCAGGCGGGGGGCAGAGGGGCGCAGCGCTGGCAGATCTCCTTGTGGCTCGAAAAACTGCGCCACCTTGCCCGGCTGACAGACTGGCCCTGTCTGCTCCTCAAACAGCAGCTGGCTGTAAAGGTCATCAGGCCAGTGAAAGTCGTTGCGCCGAATGGCGAGGTCTATGCCGTTGCCAAAGCTGAGGGCGCCACCGCCCGCCATCAGATGCACGTCCAGCTCGGGGTGCAGGGCTTGAAAGGCGGGCCAGCGCGGGATCAGCCAGCGCATCAGCAGGGTGGGTTCGCAGGAGATGACCAGCGACTGGGGGCGACTTTGTTGGCGCAGTGACTGTGCGGTCTGGCGGATGCCACCTAAACCCTCTCTGACAGCCTGATAGAGCCGCTCGCCCGCCTCGGTCAGAAAAACCCTGCGCTGGCGCCGTTCGAACAGCATGACCCCCAGATCCTCTTCAAGCAGGCGTACAGCACGGCTGACGGCACCGTGGGTGAGGTGCAGCTCATCGGCGGCGCGGCTGAAGTGCTCGGTGCGGGCCGCCACCTCGAAACAGCGCAGTGCCGTCAGGGAGGGGAGGGAGAGGTCTTTCTGTGAGTTATTATCACCATTCATGTCAGAAGTTATCGTTCGTTATTGGTGTTGATGCCAAATAAAATAGCCGATATCTCTCTGCATCAGGACTCTTTTTCATGACCGAACTGTTAGCCGTAGTGGCCATTACCTTCTTTGCTGTCATCAGCCCGGGGCCCGATTTTGCCATGGTGTCGCGCAACAGCCTGCTGCTCTCCCGTCGCACCGGCGTGCTGACGGCGCTCGGCATAGCCGCCGGGGTCTGTGTTCATGTGACCTACACCCTGCTCGGGGTGGGCCTGCTGATCCAGCAGTCGCTCTGGTTGTTCAACCTCATCAAGCTGGCGGGGGCCGCCTACCTGATCTTCCTCGGCATCAAAATGCTGCGCGCCAAACCGGCGACAGATGAGGTGCTGGCCGAGCAGCCCGTCCTCTCCAGCCTGGGGGCACTGCGTACCGGTTTTCTGACCAATGTGCTCAACCCCAAGACCACCATCTTCATCGTCAGCCTGTTTATGCAGGTGGTGCAGCCGCAGACGTCGCTGGCGGTTCAGCTCGGTTATGGCGCCTTCATCGTGCTGGCCCACGCCGTCTGGTTCAGCGCAGTGGCGATCTTCTTCTCCACCGACTCGGTGCGGGGTCGGCTGTTGGCGGTGCGCCACTGGATCGATCGGGTGTTTGGCGGGCTGCTGGTCGGATTCGGCATGCTGCTGGCATTGACCCAGCAATCGCGCTGAGGGAGTGGGGGAGTCATCCCCCTTATCCATCCCCGACTGTAGGGGCTTGTTTTCCATGCCTTGTGACTCGCTTTTCGGTAGAATTGCCGCTCATTTAGAAGTCAGATGAGGCGCGGTATGACGGTTCAGTTCCAGGCATTTCACAGCATCAAGGCGATCGGTAATCGGGAGGTGCTGTTCAACTGGTCGAGAACCAATCCCCTCGGGGCGCTGGATCAGGTGTGGCGCCCGAAAACCCGCGACGAGCTGCAAGCGCTGCTGCGGGAACATCCCGAGCGCAAGCTGCGCCTTATCGGCTCCGGACTCTCTTTTGAACCCATTCACAGCGTCTATGCCGAGGGCAGTCAGGCGCTGCTGGTGGACTTGCACCACCTGCGCGGCCAGCTGGCGAATACTGCCGATACCGTGACCTATCAGGCGGGGACGCCGCTCGATACCGTCTATGCCGAGCTGATCGCCATGGAGCGGATGCTGCCCGCATCTCCCGGCGTTATCGGTATCCAGACCCTGGGTGGCGCCCTCAGCACCGGCACCCACGGTCAGGGGCTGCATCAGTCAGCCTTGTGCGATGCGGTAGAGGCGATGACGGTGATGCTGGCCAATGGCGACATCATCCGGGTGGATCGCACCGACCCACGCTTCGGTGCCTTCGTGATGGGGATGGGGATGCTCGGCATCCTGCTCGACGTCACCCTGCGCACTGTCCCGAATCGCATCATGCGCTGTACCAAGTTCACCACCGACTACCCCTTCCTCTTGGAGCACAACGAGCGGCTCAATCGCGAGCACGGCTTTGTGAAGAGCTGGTGGTTTGCCTGGACCGGCGAGAGCCACATCTGGCTGGTGGATCCCGCCTCCGATGACGAGGTGGCCCGCTACCGTGCTGGCGGCAGCGAGCCGCTGCTGCTGGAGGGCGATATCGACGCCCGCATGAACGCCACTATTGATGCCACCCTGCAGAAGATGGCGAAAGATACCAAGGATGAGGCGCTGGCCGGCGAGCACTTCGAGACGGTGCGCCGCTTCAAGGATGCCTCCGATCTGGTGGGCAACGTCTACCAGATCCTCTGCAAAGGGATCCCGGCGCCCCAGATCAACTGTGAAGTGGCGGTGCCGCTCCATCGCATGAACGAGGCGCTGGAGACCTTGCAAGCGTGGCAGCAGGCCAATCCGGGCGTGCTGCACTACCCCTTTATCCTGCGTTGTACCGGCCCTTCCGAGGCCTGGCTCAGCGCCGCTTATGGCCAGCCGGTCTGCTGGATCGGTTTTCTGGTCTATCTGGCGGCGGACGGCACCTTCGTCAACGGCTCCATGGAGCAGATGCGCGAGCTGCAGCAACTGCTGGTGCCGCTCGGTGGCATTCCCCACTTCGGCAAACATCTGGCGATGGATCTCTACGACTTCCCGGCCCTGCTGCCGCGCTGGAACGACTTCGTGGCGTTGAAAGCCGAGCTCGACCCCCATGGCCGCTTTGAAAACCGCTGGCTCAGCGACCTGTTTGCCAACCGGTAAGGACTCGACATGACCGATATGCAAGATACTCGTATCCCAGTGACCCTGCTGACCGGCTTTCTCGGCAGCGGCAAGACAACTCTGCTCAACCACTGGGTCAAGCAGCCGGAGCTCGGCGAGTGCGCCGTGCTGATCAACGAGTTCGGCTCGGTGGGGCTGGATCACCATCTGGTGCAACAGGTGGATGAGCAGGTGATGCTGCTCGACTCCGGCTGCATCTGCTGCTCGGTGCAGGGCTCTCTGGTGGAGGCGCTGCAGGGGCTGTTTATGAAGGCCATCCAGCGCAAGATCAAACCGTTCAAGCGGCTCATTATCGAGACCACTGGCCTCGCCGACCCGGCCCCGGTGCTGTTCACGTTGAGGGAAGAGGGCTTTATCGCTCAGCGCTACCGCTTCGATGGCACCGTCACCGTGGTGGATGCCGGTCATATCGAGCAGCAGCTGGCAGCCCAGTATGAGGCGGTGAAGCAGGTGGCGCTGGCGGATCTGCTGGTGGTGAGCAAGGGGGATTTGGTTGATAGCGAGCAGCTGGCGCGGGTCGAAGCCCAGCTGGCGGCCCTCAACCCGGCGGCGCCCATCGAGCGGGTGACTAATGGCGAGCTTTCGCCCAAGGTGCTGGATAAGCTGGGCGCCTACAACGAGGCGGCGGGGCGCGATGTGCGCCAGCTGCTGGCCTGGCTGCGCACCGAATCCCCCAAGCAGGGGCTGGCGTCACCCATGCAGCCGAAGATGCAACCGTTCGCCGCCAAGGTGGGCACTGCTGCGCCGACCCACTTCGAGCACGGCAGCGCTTTTGCTCACAACAATATTGAGAGTTTCTCTTTGCGTATCGGCGAGCCCCTCAAGCCTTCTCGTCTGCTGGCTGCCATCGATGCGGTGCAGGCGCAATATGGCGATGCTCTATTGCGGCTCAAGGGGATCTTGCAACTGGAAGGGGAGAGTCAGCCTGTGGTGATCCACGGCGTCCACGGTCAGCTCTATCCGCTGCAGGCATTGGGTGACTGGCCGGAGGGCAAGGCTCAGTCCCGGCTGGTGTTTATCGTGAAAAGCCAGGACAAGGCGGGGATAGAGCGACTCTTTATGGAGATCCTCAGGGCTCCCGAGCCCACTCTGGAAGAGCGGCTCAAAGCCATGCTCGGCCAACCGGACGCCTGACATGCTGATATGACCCGCTTTCGTGCGGGTCATTTTTTATCTGAAGAGGAGGTAGCGACTCATGCCCGATAGCACAAACATGGTGACTCCCGCCCAGCGCAAGTGGCTGCCCCTGCTGGCGGCGGTCGGTTTCTTTATGCAGGCGCTGGATGGCACCATCCTCAACACCGCCCTGCCCAGCATGGCCGAGACATTGGGGGAGAGCCCGCTGCAGATGCAGTCGGTGATCATCGCCTACATGCTGACGGTGGCGCTGCTGATCCCGGCCTCCGGCTGGTTGGCAGACAGGTTCGGCACCCGCCGTATCTATCTGGTCGCCATCTCGCTTTTCACGCTCGGTTCGCTCGCTTGCGCCGCTTCCAATTCCCTCTCCATGCTGGTGGCCGCTCGTGTGCTGCAGGGGATTGGCGGTGCGCTGCTGATGCCGGTGGGGCGGTTGGCGGTGCTGCGGGTCTATGACAAGCACGAGCTGCTGCGGGTGATGTCGTTTGTCACCATCCCGGGGCTGCTCGGCCCGCTGATGGGGCCGGCGCTCGGTGGCTGGCTGGTGGAAGTGGCGAGTTGGCACTGGGTGTTTCTCATCAACCTGCCGGTGGGGCTGCTCGGCTTTATGGCGAGCTGGCATTTTATGCCGGAGCTGCGGCAGCAGACCGCCCGTTTTGACTGGCAGGGATTTGTGATGTTCAGCGTCGGCATGGTGCTGGTGTCGGTCGGTTTGCAGGGGCTGGGGGAGCACAGCATCTCCACCGGTTGGGCGCTGTTTGCGCTGATCTTCGGCTTGGCGGCGATGGCGAGTTACTGGCTCTATGCCGCCAATGCGGAGCAGCCGCTCTTTAGCCTGGCCCTGTTCAAGACCGCCACCTTTGCCATCGGCATCTGGGGCAACCTGTTTGCCCGCCTCGGCAGCGGTGCCATGCCCTTCCTCACCCCGCTGTTTCTGCAGCTGGGGCTCGGTTTCTCCCCGAGCAAGGCAGGGATGACCATGATCCCCACCGTGATTGGCGCCATGCTGACCAAGACGCTGGTGAACAAGCTGATTCCGAAGGTGGGCTATCGCCGCATTCTGATCGGTAACACCCTGTTGCTGGGGGCGATGATCGCCAGCTTCTACTTTATCGATAACCAGCTCCCCTACGGGGTCTTGCTGGGCTGGCTGGCGATCTTCGGCGCCATCAACTCGCTGCAGTTCTCCGCCATGAATACCCTGACCCTACAGGACTTGAGCCCGACCCTGGCCAGCAGTGGCAACGGTCTGCTCTCGGTGGTGATGCAGCTCTCCATGAGTTTGGGGGTAGCGATTGCCGCCAGTCTGCTCGGGCTCTTCTCGGCGGGCACCTCAGCGGCCAACGGTCAGTGGCTGGCCGGGTTCCATCTGACCTATCTCTGTGTCGGGCTGCTCTCCATGCTGGCGGCGCTGATCTTCGCCCAGCTGGCGCGCGATGGGGCTACGCCGTCGGGGCGGGCAGATAGCTGACCTCGCAGGGGAGCTGTGCCAGAACCTCGGCCAGATGTTCGGTCGCCAGCAGAAAGGTCTGCTCCGGGTGGCCCGGAGTCCAGGTGAAGGCGGTGTGGTTGAGCAGTTGCGGGTCTACCAGTAGCGGAATATCGGCGCGGGGCAGGAAGGGGCAGACCGCCCCCGGCAGGCAGCCAATCTCCGCTTGCATCTCCTCGGCGGTGCAGATGGAGGGCTTGGCACCGAGCGCGGCCTTGACCGCCTTGTTGTCGAGCCGCCCGTCCCTGTGGGTCAGCAGCAGGGCGAAGCGGCCATCCTTGAACTTGAGAAACAGGGTCTTGCTGAACTCCGCCTGCCAGCCGAGGCGCGCCTTGACCTTTTCATCGGTGGCGTAGTCGAGGATGGGTTCATGCTCATAGCGCTGGTGGGGCAGTTCGGCCAGCAGCTGGCAGTTGAAGTGGTGAATGGTATCGAGTGGCATGGGGTTCTCCTGTCGTGGGCGCTATCCTGCCACTCTCGCAGGGTCAGGCCCTCTTATCGGCTATAAACCACAAGGGCGCCGTGAGGCGCCCTTGTCGATCAGTGATGCTGCAATTCGCACGCTTCCCAGTGAAAGGGAATAGGGCACAGCTGCTGGGAGGCCTTGTCATAGGCTTGCCACAGCTCGCCCATGGAGCGGCCATCGACGGGGTGGCGCAGTTTGGGGGCCAGCTCGGCCAGCGGCCACAGCACGAAGGCGTTGGTGAGTACTTCACCGCGCGGCAGCACCAGCGGGGTGTCGCAGACCAGATCGCCATAGAGCAGCAGATCGAGATCCAGGGTGCGCGGGGCGAACTTCTTGGCATCCGGCTCGCGGCCGTGGGCGAACTCCATGGCCCGCAGTCGCTGGCAGACGGTGGCCAGCGGCAGATCGGTCTCGGCGGCCGCTACCAGGTTGTAGAAGGGGCGGCCGTTGAAGCCGACCGCTTCGCTCTCGAATACCCGGGAGACCCGCAGCTCGCCAAATTCGGCGTGCAGGGCATCGAGCCCGGCGCGAATATGGCGATCCCGCTCGATGTTGGAGCCCAGGCTGATATAGATGGTGGTCATCAGTTGATGCTCGTGGCTGGCGTGCGATGGCGCAGGATCTCGACGCCGACACCGGCGGCATTGGGCACGGCACCCGGTTTGGTCAGGGTAACCTTGACCCACTGCACCCGCTCGTCGGTCAGAACCAGCATGGCAACCTGCTCGGCCATGGTCTCGACCAGTTCGACCACCTTGCCGGTGACATGCTCGCAAATCTTGTTGGAGAGGTCGGCATAATCCAGTGCCAGATTGATGTCGTCGGTTGCTGCCGCGGGGCGGTTGTCGAACCCCATCTCGAGGTCAAAACGGAGCTTCTGGCGAATGCCCTTCTCCCACTCATATACACCGATGGTGGTCAAAACTTCGAGTCCGCGAATAAACACCTTGTCCATGACTGTACTTCTTCTTTACTCTTGATGGGCTGTGATGACAGCGCAGGGATGCTGGCCGGGCAACAGGCTTGCCGAGGCGCTCTGGGTGGGCATGGGCCCATGCCAGCGTATGTGGCCCGCATCATACCCCATTCATATCGTGGTAAAAACGACCAAGATGACGGCCCTGACGATTTTGATGATTATTCTGGCCTACCTGGGTGGTTCACTATCCAGTGCTGTGCTGGTCTCCCGCTGCACCGGTCTGCCCGACCCGCGGGATCATGGCTCCCACAATCCGGGGGCAACCAATGTGCTGCGCCTCGGTGGCCGGATGGCGGCGCTGGTGGTGCTGCTGCTCGATGTGCTCAAGGGCACTGTGCCTGTCTATCTCGCCTGGTATCTGCAGATCAAACCCGTCTACCTCGGCTTTATCGGGGTCGCCGCCTGTCTCGGCCATATGTACCCCATCTTCTTTCATTTTCGTGGTGGCAAAGGGGTCGCCACCGCCCTTGGCACCATGATGCCCATCGGCTTTACCATGGGGGGCGCCGTGATCGGCACCTGGTTGGTTGTGCTGCTGGTGAGCGGCTTCTCCTCGCTGGCCTCCATCATTACCGTGCTGCTGACTCCTCTATTTACCTACCTGATCAAACCCGAATACACCCTGCCTGTCTCGCTGCTCTCCTGCCTCATTCTGATCCGTCATCACGAGAACATCTCCCGCCTGCTCAAGGGAGAGGAACCCAGAGTCTGGGGGCGAAAACGCGCGCCCTGTGCCGAGGAAGTGGCAGAAATGGGCGATGTTGCGCAAAAAAGAGACGAACGAGACAAAAAGTGAAATTTCCCGTTGACCATCCGCCTTAAAATCCGTTTAATAGCGCCCACGCCCAGATAGCTCAGTCGGTAGAGCAGGGGATTGAAAATCCCCGTGTCGGCGGTTCGATTCCGTCTCTGGGCACCAATTTTGGTGCCATGAAAGAAAAATTTGTTCATGCACAATGGTTTAAAGTGTGCCGGCTTAGCTCAGTAGGTAGAGCAACTGACTTGTAATCAGTAGGTCACCAGTTCGATTCCGGTAGCCGGCACCATTTGCCCAGATAGCTCAGTCGGTAGAGCAGGGGATTGAAAATCCCCGTGTCGGCGGTTCGATTCCGTCTCTGGGCACCAATTAAGGTTGATGAGATAGCGATATCTGGTCTCCGAAGTACAATTCCTCCTTAGTTCAGTCGGTAGAACGGCGGACTGTTAATCCGTATGTCACTGGTTCAAGTCCAGTAGGAGGAGCCAATTCAAAAAGCCCTTGTCGCAAGACAAGGGCTTTTTTCTATTGGGCCCAGCCCGTTTACAACCATAAAAATAACCACACACGCACAGATGAACCGCAGGATAGATATGGAAAATCATGTAGTTATAGAGTCAAAGGGGCGACTTGCCGCCATTCGGGACTGGCTGGAGCCGGTGCTGGTGCTGCTGATTCTCGGCAGCCTGTTCGGTTACCTCGGCAGCCAGATGGGCCTCTCGGCTATGGTCAACACCCTGTTCAATACCGCCCACCAACTGCTGCTTAATACCGTGCTCTTTATCATGGGGATCACGGTGCTCTCCGGTGCCTTGAGCCAGCTCTTGAGCGAGTTCGGGGTGATCCGCCTGCTGGAGGTGCTGCTGGCCCCGCTGATGAAGCCGGTGTTTCGCCTGCCCGGTCGCACCGCGCTGGCGGCGCTGATGACCTTTTTCTCCGACAACCCGGCGGTGATCAGCCTCGCCAAGGACAGCCGCTTTCGCAAAGGCTTTACCCCCTGGCAACTGGTGTCGCTGACCAACTTCGGCACCGCCTTTGGCATGGGGCTGATCGTGGTCACTTTTATGGCCACCCTGCAGCTGCCGAGCGGTGAATCCACCGCCAGCGCGGCGCTGATCGGGTTGCTCGGCGCTCTGGTCGGCTCGGTGGTCTCTACCCGACTGATGCAGCGGATGATCCGCCCCTTGGTGGGGGAAGTGCTGATCGATGAGCAACCAGCTGGCAACGGCCCCAAGGTCGGGGTGACCAAAGAGGCCGCTCCCGGCTGGCTGCGGATCCTCAACTCCCTGCTCGATGGCGGTAAATCCGGCGTGGAGTTGGGGATGGCGGTGATCCCCGGGGTGCTGATCATCAGCACCTTCGTGATGCTGCTGACCTTCGGCCCGGGCGAGAAGGGGTATACCGGCGAAGCGTTTCAGGGGGTTGCCCTGCTGCCGGTGCTGGCCGCCAAGGTAAGCTGGCTGTTTGACCTGCTCTTCGGTTTCCAGCAGCCGGAGCTGGTCGCCTTCCCGGCTACTTCGCTCGGTGCGGTCGGTGCCGCCATGTCGCTGGTGCCCCCCTTTATTGCCAAGGGGTGGATCACCGGTAACGAGGTCGCGGTGTTTACCGCCATGGGGATGTGCTGGAGCGGCTTTTTGAGCACCCACACCGCCATGCTCGATGCCCTCGGCTATCGCCACCTCACCTCCCGTGCCATCGTCGCCCACACCGTCGGCGGCTTGAGTGCAGGAGTGGCGGCGCACCAGCTCTATATGCTGCTGTGCTGAGTCGGGTTCAGATACGGATACAAAAAGAGGCTCTTCGGAGCCTCTTTGCATTTCTCCCTGCCGGCCATGTTCACGGGCATACCAATCACCCTTGTGGCGTGATGCCCTGCACCTTCAACCAGAATCGCTCCTGACAGTGGTTGTGAAACAGCTTGCTGGCCGGAGTGATGGGGATGGGACTGGCGATGACCCGATAGCTGATCCAGCACTCGGCGCAAAGCTGCTGCGATGGCGCTTCGTCCTGCTCGGTTTGCTGGCGGATGACGACCCCATTGGCAAACCAGCTGGTGGTTATCTGGTGCCGGATCACAGTGCCGCTCTCATCATGCTCGCTATAGTGTTCACTCTCTTGGCGGGTGAGGGTGACGGGGCTCGCCTGTCGATGAATGGCCCTGATATAGCTGATTAGTTGATTCATTGCCGATCTTGCCGTGATGGTTGGCCTGCACTGGATGAGCTGCACAGAATGGAAGAGAGTTAGCGTAGCGCGCTGTCTTGGCTGCGGCAATTGCCTCGGCTGCGCCGCAAGCGGGGGGGATCAATGGGAATTCCGCAAAACAAAGCCGAGCTGCTGCTCGCGATCGATACCAATTTCGGCAAGCTGTTCAAGGCGTTGCAGGCCGTCCCCGCGAGCCGGGTGCGGGAGCCGACCCTGGCAGGTCACAGCAAGGGAGGCACCATGAGCGTCGCCAATCTGCTGGCCTACCTTATCGGCTGGAACGAACTGCTGATCAAGTGGATCGAGCGGGATGAGGCGGGTCTGCCGGTTGATTTTCCCGAGACCGGTTTTAAGTGGAACGAGCTGGGCGGGCTGGCCCAAAAGTTCTATCGGGATTACGAGGGGCTCTGCTATCCGGCGTTGTTGCAGCGGTTGGCTGCCGCCAGAGGGCACATCATCGAACTGGTTGAGGCGCGCAGCGACCAGCAGCTGTATGGCTGCCTCTGGTATGAGAAGTGGACGTTGGGGCGGATGATCCAGTTCAATAGCGCCTCCCCCTATCTCAACGCCAACGGGCGACTGCGCAAGTGGTTGAAGGGGTGTGGTATTCGGATATGAATGTCCCCAAAGCGGCATGTGGCCATGCTGCTGGGCTGAGCAGGATGAAAGAGAGAGGGGCGCTGCGGCGCCCCTCTCTGTATCTGCTGACGAAACGCGTCTGCTCTCCGGTTTATTCGATATGGCCGATAAGGCACTGCGTGATCACCGCCTCCGGCATCATCTCCCTCAGTCCTGCAATCAGCCTATTTCCTGCTTCTTGCAGGGCGGCCAGCGGCATCTCGGGCAGGCTCTCCAGAATGAACCACATCTGGCCCGAATCGACACTTAGTCGGGTGCGCACCCCCTGCCGCCAGTTCCAGCGCCGACAGGTGACCCCCTTGTCATCCCGCCAGACCACCTCGCCGGGTTCCGGAGATTCGTGGGCGGGTTCGCCCCCTTTCATGGTATCGAACTGCTCACTGCCATCGGCCACCACCAGTCGCGGCAGCCCCTCATAGGCGCGCAGGTTTTCGCCCCCGACCGGAATGGCGTAGCGGATGCTAATGGCATTGTAGAGATCGACCACGGGATCGATGGTGGGCAGGTTGCCATCGCGGGCGACCCGTTTTCTCAGGGCCTCGGCGGAACAGGGAGTCCGCTGCGGCTTGGCGCCGAACGTTCTGAACAGATCGCCCCAGGCGGCGAGGTGCGCCTCTGCCCACGGCACATCGGCGGTCAGCATGGCGCTGCAGGCTTCATCAAGAGCGCGCGCCCCCACGTTCGGGTCAACCACGGTCGCGGCCTGTACCGTGATGCTCAGGGCGCGAAAGCCGGGGGCCAGTTGGCTGACTTCGGGGGAGATATGAGGGGTAATCAGTGACATAACGACTCCAGAATCGAAAGAGGCGAGGGGGAGCGGCTGCCGGACAGCATAGCGGCAACGGCAAATCCGGTTTGAGAGCCATCATGCGCGAACATGTTAAATAAGAAAATTTACATGTTCTTAATGGTCATAAGCTTCATGAATGAAAAATGGTGCGCTCGCGGGGGTGGCTGGCGTGGAGCATAAGGAAATTCCGCCACTTCCGGTTTGCTCCGGCAATGCCCCTTTGCCGCGCTGATCAGCAGCGGCAGCCGCTGGCCGCCCGGCTCTCTCCTGATACTCGCAATGGTCATGCCCAGGCACGAGGCAGCTATTCAAATCGCTCGACGGCTCAATGAGTTGGCTATTGTTGGTGTTTTTTTCATCGTTCTGGCCCCGCTTATGCACTCCTTCTCACATCACCACCAAGGGCTGCCGTCGCGGAGAGATATCATGATCAGTACCCTGCTTCCCCTTGCCTCTATCGCCCTCAAGCTGGGCAGTCAGCTGCTCGGCAGCAGTAGCAAACCTGAGCCTGTGCAACAAACCGTGCAGGAGGAGCGCCTGCCGCCGACCGTCCAGAGCCTGTTCCAGCGGCTGGGAGTCAAGGATGCCAATAGCGAGCATAACCGCGCTGCCATCAACCACTTTATGGGTGAGCTGATGCAGACTCTGGGGCAGGAGAATGGCGGCCAATCCCTCCCTGCCGCCATCGATAGCGCCCGCAACCAGCTGGCGAGCGGTACCCAGAGTACCCGCCTCGATGCGCTGCAAAGTGAACTTGATACCCTTAAGGGTACCCTTGGTGCCAGCGACCTCAATCTCGATCAGCTGCTCGGCGCCTTTAAACAGACTCTGCCCAATGGCAAGGGGGAGGGGGTTGGCAAACTGCTCAATGCCAGCGCCTGAACGGCGGTGAGCAATAAAAAACGCAACCTCGGGTTGCCGTTTCTGTTTGTGGTTTAACACGTTATGGGCGAGGTGATGGCGGGTTCTCCATATCGCAGGCTACTTCTACCAGCCCTCTAGCGTGCAAGGCGTGAGCTGCACCTTGGCGATCCGCTTCATCCTTGTTCTGGCCCAGTTTGAATTTGCCAACCAGCCGCTCTATCTCGATTTCAATGCCGACAACGGCCTGCACCATGGTTTCCATATATTCTCTCGGCGCATCCGCCATCTTCCATGGCGAGGGTTCCCCGGCTTCATGGGTTCGGGTCAGATTGGCCAGTAAACGGCGGATAAAACGAGCATCATCACGAATGCTGATGCGGCCGTGAGCATGCACCACGCTGTAGTTCCAGGTCGGCACCTGCTTGTGATGATCATGCTTGCTCGGATACCAGCTAGGGGAGATATAGGCATCTGCAGCCTTGAAGATCACCAGTACTTCGTCCCCATCCTTGGCCTCTTGCCAGAGCGGATTGTTGCGTGCGACATGGGCACGCAAGACTCCCTGCCCTCCGGTTTCCTTAGCAAACTCGAATGGCAGATGGTTGGCATCCAGCCCCTGTGAGCCGTGGGTGATCAGAGCACCTAGCGGATGTGCTTGCATCAGTTGATGCAGGGCCTCGGGGTCATCGGTGGCGAAATGAGGTGGCAGATACATGCAGATTCCTTCTATCGAGCGCTGACATCCATTCAACAACTACAGGCATCCAGTCAGCGGGACAAGCCGTTTCTGGCGCAAAAAAAAGAGGGCTGATGCCCTCTCTCTGCGTTAACGGTGATTAGCTGCGTTTTGCCAGCCAGGTTTCGGCGGCGGTGAGGGCTGCCTCTACCTGTTCGCGGGCGACACCGCCTTTGGCGACTCGCTTGGCGAGGGTCGCTTCCAGCTCCAGATTGGGGTAGACGTCGAACTCGATCACCGGGCTGAAGCGTTGGAATTCGCCGATGGAGAGCTCCTCCAGCGGGCGACCCACGCTGATGGCGAATACCACGGTTTCGCCGACGATATGGTGCGCTTCACGGAACGGAATTCCTTTGGCTACCAGATAGTCCGCCAGCTCGGTGGCGTTGGCGTAGCCGCCCTGCGCGGCCACCATGGTGCGCTCGCCGTTCACTTTCAGATCGATCAGCACCAGCGCCGCCATATCGAGGCAGTCGTGCCAGGTGTCGAGGGCATCGAACAGCCCTTCCTTGTCTTCCTGCATGTCCTTGTTGTAGGCCAGCGGCAGCGCCTTGAGGCTCATCAGCATGCCCATCTGGGCGCCGACCACCCGGCCGGTCTTGCCACGGATCAGCTCCAGCGCATCCGGGTTTTTCTTCTGCGGCATCAGGGAGGAGCCTGAGGTCACCGCGTCGGAGAGCTCGACAAAGCCCGCCTCGCCGGTGTTGTAGAAGATAAGGTCTTCGGCAAAGCGCGACAGGTGGGTCATGGAGAGGGACGCCACGTGCATCAGCTCCACCACGTGATCCCGATCGGAGACCGAATCCAGACTGTTGCGGGTGGCGCCACCAAAGCCCATGTCGAGCGCCAGCGCTTCGCGGTCGATGGCGTAGGCGGTGCCCGCCAGCGCGCCGCAGCCGAGCGGGCTGGTGTCGAGCCGCTTGAGGGCATCCTGCAGTCGGGAGTAGTCCCGCTCCAGCATCTCCACATAGGCCAGCGCCCAGTGGGCGAAGGTGACCGGCTGGGCCCGCTGCAGGTGGGTGTAACCCGGCAGCACCGCGGCCTGATTGGCGCGGGCGGAGGCCACCAGCCCCTGCTGCAGGGCGGTGATGGAGCCGAGCAGCAGCTCCCCCTGCGCCTTGCACCAGAGTTTCAGGTCGGTGGCAACCTGATCGTTGCGCGAGCGGCCGGTGTGTAGCTTCTTGCCGAGATCGCCGACTGCGGCAATCAGCTGGCTCTCGACCCAGGAGTGGATATCTTCGGCATCCGAACTCAGGATCTGCTGGGGATCCTGCTGCACCGAGGCGAGCAGCACCTCCATCGCCTGTTGCAGTTTGCCCTGCTCATCGGCGGTCAACACGCCCACCTTGACCAGCGCTTTGGCCCAGGCCATGGAGCCCTGAATATCCTGCTCCGCCAGCCGGTAATCGAACCGCAGCGAATCGTTGAACTGCTTGAACCGGCTATCGGCTCCCTGACTGAAGCGTCCACCCCAAAGTGCCATACTGCTCTCCTTGAATGCGTTGTCGGCGGCGCCCTGGCCACCGAGCTTGAAATCGTGCCCTGTTTTTCTGCGAGTCTGTTATCTCACAGAAGCGGCCGGGGCGCTGCCGCTCTTGTCACACCCGCCGATGATGGGTCAGGGGCTATGCCCTCGGCCTATAGAAGAGGGGGCCATGCCCCCTCAACGGAATCAACGGGTTATCGCGCTTTCTTAGCCGTGGGTGTGGTCGCCACCGATAGCCTGATGCTGCTCTTTCATGGCGCGGATCCGGCTGGCCAGGGTGTAGAGGCGGATAAAGCCTTCGGCATGGCTCTGGTCATACACTTCGTCGGCGCCGAAGGTGGCAAAGTCTTCGGAGTAGAGGCTGTTCGGTGACTTCTTCTGCACCGCAGTGACCTGACCCTTGTACATCTTCAGCACCACTTCACCGTCGAGATCTTCGGCGATGGCGTTGGCAGAGGCGAGGATCGCCTTGCACAGCGGGGTGAACCAGCGACCGTCATAGACCAGATGGGAGAATTCGGCTCCCAGCTTTTCCCGCCAGGCGCGGGTCGGGCGATCCAGTACCAGCTCTTCCACGGCGCGCAGCGCTGCGACCATCACGGTTCCGCCCGGGGTTTCGTAGCAGCCGCGGGACTTCATCCCCACCATCCGGTTTTCGGTGATGTCAATGCGGCCCACGCCGTGCTTGCCGGCACGCTCGTTCAGGGTCATCAGGATCTGGTGCGGGCTGAGTGGCTGGTCGTCAACGGCCACTACTTCGCCTTTGGCCACGGTCAGCTTGACGTACTCCGGCTGATCCGGGGCCTGCTCGGCCGATACGGTCCACTGCCAGACCGCTTCGGACGGCTCGTTCCAGGTGCTCTCCAGCTCGCCACCCTCGGTGGAGATGTGCCAGGCGTTGGCGTCGCGGCTGTAGATCTTCTTCAGGGTCGCCTTGCAGGGGATGCCGCGGGTCTCCAGATAGGTCAGCAGATCTTCCCGGGAGCGCATGTCCCAGATCCGCCACGGGGCGATCACTTTCAGCTGGGGCGCCAGTGCGGCGACCGCACCTTCGAAACGCACCTGATCGTTGCCCTTGCCGGTACAGCCGTGGGAGATGGCATCGGCCCCTTCCGCCAGTGCCGCTTCGACCATCGCCTTGGCGATGATCGGGCGGGCCATGGAGGTGCCCAGCAGATAGGTGCCCTCATAGACGGCGCCGGTCTTCAGGGTCGGGTAGACGTACTCTTTGACGAACTCTTCGCGCAGATCCTTGATGATGCACTTGGTGGCGCCGGAGGCGATGGCTTTTTGCTCGATCCCTTCCAGATCGTCACGCTCCTGACCCACGTCGGCCACGAAGGCGATGATTTCGGCGTCATAGTGCTCTTTCAGCCAGGGAATGATGGCCGAGGTATCCAGTCCACCCGAGTAAGCCAGTACGATCTTGTTGATTCCGCTCATTTTACTTCTCTCCGTGATGATTCGATGATGATTCAATAAAAGGGTCGTGATTCAGGTTGATTGCCGCGTTACTTGTTGCCCTGACTATTTATGCCCAAACAGGGTCAGCAACACGGCATTCTGGATATGCATCCGGTTTTCGGCCTCGTCCATGATGAGGGAGGCAGGGCCATCCATCACCTGCGAGGTGATCTCCAGCTCCCGGTGCGCCGGTTGGCAGTGCAGCACGTGCTGGATGCCGGTCCGGTCGAGCAGGGCCTGGTTGATTTGGTAAGGCATAAAGAGCTCGGTGACTTGCTCCATCGGGGTGTTGTCGCCCATGGAGACCCAGGTATCTGTGTAGGCCACGTCAAACCCTTCGATATCCGCCACGTCATCGCTGATGTGGATGGTCGCCCCCGACTTGGCCGCCAGTGCCTGCGCCTGCAGGAAGATCTGGGTATCCGGGCCGTGGCCTTTCGGGCAGATGAGGGTGACATCGGTGCCCAGAGTGGCCCCCAGCAGCAGCAGAGAGTGGCTGACGTTGTTGCCATCACCGAGGTAGGCGAGTTTTACCTTCGACAGGTCGTCGTAGTGCTCGGCAATGGTCATAAAGTCGGCCAGCCCCTGACAGGGGTGGTAGAGGTTGCACAGGCTGTTCACTACCGGCACAGAGCCGTGCTCTGCCAGCTCGACCAGGGTCTGGTGATCGAACACCCGGGCGACGATGGCATCACACCAGCGTGACAGGTTGGCGGCGAAATCCTTCACCGACTCCCGCTTGCCCAGCGCGCCGTTCTGCTGATCCAGATAGACGCTGTGGCCGCCCAGTTTCGCGATACCGATGTCGAAGGTGACCCGGGTACGCAGGGAGGGCTTCTCGAACAGGGTGACCACGCTCTTGTCGGCCAGCGCCTGGCTGTACTTCTTCGGGTCGGCCTTGACCGCTTTGCCCAGCGCAATCAGCGCTTCAATCTGGGCTTTGTTCAGATCACTGTCTTTCAGAAGATGTTGCATCGGATATTCCTTGTTCCGGTGAGGATTAGAGGGCTACCTGATTGCCATCGGCAATCTTGACCAGAGTGCCGACCGCGCCGCCAGCCAGCAGCTTGAGCAGCTGATCCGGGTAACGCCAGCTGGCGACACAGACCGGCTTGCCGAGGGTCTCGGCAGCGTGCAGGGCCGCTTCTACCTTGACCGCCATACCATCGCGGATAACCCCTTTCTCCATCAGATCCAGTGCGGTCAGCTTGTCGAGCTGTGGCACCAGCTTGCCCTTGCCATCCAGGATGCCGCTCACATCGGAGAGCATTACCAGATCGGCACCGAGCGCCTCGGCAATGGCGGTGGCCGCCTGATCCGCATTGACGTTCATCAGCTGCCCCTCGGCGGTGATGCCGATGGAGCTCACCACTGGCAGGAAGCCCTGACCGAGGATCCCCGCCACCAGCGCCGGGTTGCCTGGCTTGCACTCGCCGACGGCACCGAGATCCGGGTCGAGCTGGGTCACCTGACACAGGCCGCCATCCGCCAGACAAAGCCCCACCGCCGGAATGCCGGTGGCGATTGCCTTGGCCATCATCTGCTTGTTGGCCGTACCCGCCAGCGCCCCGGCAATAAAGGGGATCTGCTCGAACGGGGTCACCCGCAGGCCACTCTTCTTGGTGGAGGTAAGACCCAGCCCCTTGAGCAGGTCATCCACCAGACAGCCACCGCCGTGTACCAGCACCAGCGGACGGTGCTGATCGTCGAGAAAGGTTTTGAGGGTGGCGAACAGGGCGGTCAGCGCCTCGTCGTTCTCGATAAGGGCGCCGCCCAGCTTGATTACCAGAGTTTGCTTGTCCATATCTCTCAATCCTTCCTTAAATCAGGCCGGTGGCCGGTTCAAAACCAAATTTGATATTTATGCACTGCATCGCTTGCGAGGCGGCGCCCTTGAGCAGGTTGTCGATGGCCGAGACCACCACCAGCATGTTGCCCTGCTGTTGCCAGGCGATGTCGCAGTAAGGGGTGCCCGCTACGCCACGGATGGAGGGCATCTGGCCGGTGAGGCGCACCAGCGGCTTGCCTTCGTAGGCCTTGAGGAAGGCCTGATCCACCTGGGTAGGGGTCACGCCGTCAGCCAGTTGCACATAGATGGTGGCCAGGATGCCGCGCACATAGTTGCCAAGGTGGGGCTGGAACAGCACCTCCTTGCCGAGGTGGTGGCTGATCTCCGGCTGGTGTCTGTGATTGAAGGTGCCGTAGGGGTTGAGGCTCACTTCGCAGAAGCTGGTGTTGATGGCCGCCTTGCGACCGGCGCCGGAAACCCCGGAGACGGCGTTGATGATCGGCTGCCACCCCTTGGCAATCAGACCATCCTGCTGCAGCGGCTTGAGAGCGCAGAGGGAGGCGGTCGGGTAGCAGCCGGGCACCGCAATCAGCTGGGCGGTGGCAATGGCATCGCTGTTCCACTCCGCCAGACCATAGACGGCCTGATCCAGCCACTGTTCGCTGTCGTGGGTGAAGCCGTAGAAGCTGTCGTAAAAGCCCTGATCCTTGACCCGGAAGGCGCCGGAGAGATCAAACACCGGCAGACCCTTGGCGAGAAACTTGGGTGCCAGCTCGGCGCTCACCTCGTGGGCGGTGGCCAGCAGTACCAGATCGGCCTGGGTCAGGATCCGGGTCATGCCGTCGTCGTCCAGCGGCAGCAGCGGCTGATCGAGGGCACCGACCCACTGGGGATGCAGGGAAGAGAACCGCTTGTGGGCATCCTGACTGCCGGCGGAGACATAGAGGCCGAACAGTTTGAGTTGTGGATGGTTCTGTACCAGTGCGGCCAGTTCGGCTCCCGCGTAGCCACTGGCACCGACGATAACGGTGTTAAGCATGTTGAATATTCCAAGTCAGAGTTCGAGATTCACAGCATGACGCTGCAGTGCACAAGGGGGTTCGATCGCCCCTTTGCACGAGTGCGGAGGGGCAATTCAGGCGGGGGTGTGTCGTCGGTTATAGATCAGGTGACAGAACATTAACTTTCCCTTACAACTAGAAGCCTTTGTTGATGAGCCAGATATTCAGGTAAAATTACAGAATATTCATGCACTCACTTTGCATTTGTATTTTCTAACAGAAACATTCCGGGGACGCAAGGAGCAGCTGATGGCCAATCTGGATTTTTTTTCACTCTATAAGAATATTATTGCGATTCCCTCTATCAGTAGCACGGATACCAAGTGGGACCAGAGTAACGAGGCGGTGATCCGGCTGCTGGCCGACTGGTTTACCCAGCTCGGCTTTCAATGCGAGGTAACGGCGCTGCCGGAGCTGCCCGGCAAGTTCAATCTGGTGGCGACGATCGGTCAGGGGGAGGGCGGTCTGCTGCTGGCGGGCCACACCGATACGGTGCCGTTCGATGAGGGGGGCTGGAGCAAGGATCCCTTCAAGGTGACCGAAGAGGGCAACCGCCTCTATGGCCTCGGCACCATCGATATGAAGGGCTTCTTCGCCTTTATCGTCGAGGCACTGAAAGAGATTGACCTCAAGACGCTCAGCAAGCCGCTGCGCATTCTCGCGACTGCCGACGAAGAGACCACCATGGCGGGGGCTCGCGCCATTGCCGCGGCGGCCGAGCTGAAACCCGACTACGCCGTGATTGGCGAGCCGACCGGACTGGTGCCGGTGGTGGCCCACAAGGGGCATATGTCGGAGGCGATCCGCATTACCGGCAAGAGCGGTCACAGCTCGGATCCCGCCAACGGCGTCAACGCCATGGAGATCATGCACAAGGCGATGGGGCAGGTGCTGCGCTTGCAGCAGGATCTGAAAGATCGCTACGCTGACCACCGCTTTGCCGTGCCACAGCCGACCCTGAACCTTGGTTACATTCAGGGGGGCGACAGCCCGAACCGCATCTGCGGCTGCTGCGAGCTGCATATCGATCTGCGACCCACTCCGCAGGTGGGACCGGATGAGCTGATGGGCATGCTCAAAGAGGCGCTGTCGCCCATCGAAATTCACCAACCCGGCTGCCTGCATCTGCAACATCTGCATGAGCCTATTCCTGCTTACGCCTGTGCCGACGACTCTGTGCTGGTGCGGGAGGCTGAGAAGGCGAGCGGCCGCGCCGCCGAGTCGGTCAACTACTGCACCGAGGCGCCGTTTATCCAGCAGCTTGGCTGCGAGACCATAGTGCTGGGCCCCGGTCATATCACCCAGGCGCATCAGCCTGACGAGTATCTCGACCTCTCGTTCGTCAAGCCGACCACCTCGGTGTTGCAGCACTTGATCAGACGTTTTTGCCTGTAGCGGCGGCGATGAAAGGGGCGTAAAACTGTAAGTAAGTTACATAACAAGCCGGTTGTGGAGTGGTGATGGAAATACATGTTCTGAATCGGCCTGTTATTTGACCTTGCGCAGACAATCTGGGTAGATTGTCACCCTAAGATGACGGAGCATATGTTGTAATCGCACAACAATAAGTGAGGTCGTCTTGCACCCCGGATGGGTGTCAGGCACCAACAAGATAAGGATGTGGAATGAACGAAAAGTACGCCGCACTACGCGCCAACGTAGGCATGCTGGGTCAGCTGCTGGGTAAATCCATCAAGGATCATCAGGGTCAGGCCTTTCTCGACAAGATCGAAACCATTCGCCAATTGGCCAAGTCCTCCCGCAAGGGCAATGAATCAGACCGGGAACGTCTGCTCGATACCCTGCGCACCCTGAGTGATGACGAACTGCTGCCGGTGGCCCGCGCCTTCAGCCAGTTCCTCAATCTGGCCAACGTGGCGGAACAGTTCCACACCATCTCCCGTCGCTGTGAAGAGCAGGTCTGCACCCCGGATCCGCTGGAGCAGATGTTCGACAAACTGAAAGCCTCCAACCTGTCGCAAGAGGCCATCATTCAGGCCGTGCGCGAGCTGGATATCGATCTGGTGCTGACCGCTCACCCGACCGAGGTGACCCGTCGCACCCTGATCCACAAGCACGTGCAGCTCAACGACTGCCTCGAAGCGCTGGAGCTCTCCGACCTGCTGCCCCGTGAGCGGGACAAAATTCTCAATCGCATCGAGCAGCTCATCAATCAGGCGTGGCACACCAACGAGATCCGCGAACAGCGCCCGACTCCGGTTGACGAGGCCAAGTGGGGCTTCGCTGTGGTGGAGAACAGCCTGTGGCCAGCCATTCCCGAATTCATGCGCAATCTGGACGAGCGTCTGCAACACCATCTGGGTGTGCGGCTGCCGCTGGATGCCGCGCCGGTCAAGTTCACCTCCTGGATGGGCGGTGACCGCGACGGCAACCCCTTCGTCACCGCCAAGGTGACTGCCGAAGTGCTGGAGCTGGGCCGCTGGATGGCGGTGAGCCTGTTCTACAAAGACATCAAGGAGCTCACCTCCGAGCTCTCCATGTCAGACTGCACCGACGCCGTGCGCGCCCGCGTTGGCGATCACCCCGAGCCCTACCGTGCGCTGGTGCGCGAGCTGCGCGAAGCGCTGCGTGAAACCAAGGAGCACCTCACCGCCAAGGTGCAGGGGCAGGTGAGCGAGAGCCGCGACCTGATCACCACCACCGCCCAGCTGCGCGAGCCGCTGGAGCTCTGCTACCACTCATTGCACGCCTGCGGCATGGGCAACATCGCCGATGGCATGCTGCTGGACGTGCTGCGCAAGGTTGCCTGTTTCGGCATCCATCTGGTCAAGCTCGATATCCGTCAGGATGGCGAGCGCCACGGGCTGGTCTTCTCCGAGCTGACCCGCTATCTGGGTCTGGGTGACTACGCCGAGTGGAGCGAAGATGACAAGCAGGCCTTCCTGCTCACTGAGTTAAGCTCCCGCCGCCCGCTCATTCCCCACGACTGGGAGCCGAGCGCCGAGGTGCGCGAGACGCTGGATACCTGTCAGGTCATCGCCCGGCACGACCCCGATGCGTTCGGCATCTACATCATCTCCATGGCCGGTGCGCCGTCCGATGTGCTGTCGGTGCAACTGCTGCTCAAGGAGGCGGGCTGCACGTTCCGCATGCCGGTCGCCCCGCTGTTTGAAACCCAGGACGACCTGATGGCAGGCACCGCCGTGATGGAGCGTCTGCTCTCGGTGGACTGGTATCGCGGTTACATTCAGGGCCGCCAGTACGTGATGATCGGTTACTCCGACTCTGCCAAGGATGCGGGCATGATGGCCGCTGGCTGGGCCCAGTACGCCGCCATGGAATCCCTGGTGGGGCTGGCCGAAGCCAACAATATCCGCCTCACCCTGTTCCATGGCCGTGGCGGTACCGTCGGTCGTGGTGGTGCGCCTGCCCATCAGGCCATCCTCTCCCAGCCGCCGGGATCCCTGCGCGGCGGTCTGCGTACCACCGAACAGGGGGAGATGATCCGCTTCAAGTTCGGTCTGCCGAAAGTGGCGATCAAGAGTCTGGAGCTCTACACCAGTGCCGTGCTGGAAGGGAACCTGCTGCCGCCGCCCAAGCCGAAAGAGTGCTGGCGTGAGGTGATGGAACAGTTGGCCGATGACTCTTGCGAGCATTACCGCAGTATTGTGCGCGGTCATCCGGACTTCGTCCCTTACTTCCGTGCCGCCACCCCGGAGATGGAGCTCGGCAAGCTGCCGCTCGGCTCCCGTCCCTCCAAGCGCAAGCCCAACGGCGGCGTCGAGAGCCTGCGCGCCATTCCGTGGATCTTCGCCTGGACCCAGAACCGCCTGATGCTGCCGGCCTGGCTCGGTGCCCACAAGGCGCTGCAACAGGCCATCGACGGCGGCAAGCTGGCGGTGCTGGAAGAGATGAGCGCCCAGTGGCCCTTCTTCCGCACTCGCCTCGAAATGCTGGAGATGGTGTTCCTCAAGGCGGACGTCTGGCTCGCCGAGTACTACGACACCCGTCTGGTGCCGCAGGAGCTGTGGGGCCTTGGCAAACAGCTGCGTCAGGAGCTCGCCGAATCCATCGAAGTAGTGCTGAAACTGAGCCCGCGCGGTGATCTGCTGGAGGGTCAGCCGTGGATCAAGGAGTCCATCAAGCTGCGCAACCCCTACACCGACCCGCTCAACGTGTTGCAGGCCGAGCTGCTCAACCGCTCCCGCAACCACCCGGAGACCCTGCACCCCGAGCTGGACAAGGCGCTGATGGTCACCATCGCCGGTATTGCCGCAGGGATGCGCAACACCGGTTGATAGCCAGCCCAAGCCAGCAGGCTTCAGCAAGATCGATCAAGCCAAAGGGCGCCGACAAGGCGCCCTTTGTTGTTTCTACTATCTTGCGGGGTCATGTTGTTGTCGTGGTGGTTGTCTCTAATGGGTTGCCGCTTCCAGCGCGGCTATCTCACCGCCGCTGATAAGCGGCAGGTTGCGGCTGATCTGCTCCACCGGCCAGTCCCACCAGGCGATGGCGTTAAGACGGGCGATGGTGTCGTCGTCGAAGCGGTAGCGGATCACCTTGGCGGGGTTGCCACCGACCACGGCATAGGCGGGCACGTCACCGGTAACCACGGAGCGGGCGGCGATAATGGCGCCGTTGCCGACCTTTACTCCCGGCATGATCAAGGCGTCATAGCCAATCCAGACATCGTTGCCGATCACGGTATCGCCCTTGTAGGGGAGGCTGCCCGGGGCGGGTGCGGCGCTTTCCCAACCGTTGCCGAAGATAAAGAAGGGGTAGGTGGAGAAGCCGGAGGTCTGGTGGTTGGCGCCGTTCATGATGAACTTCACCCCGCGGGCGATGGCGCAGAACTTGCCGATGATGAGCTTGTCGCCGATGAAGGGGAAGTGGTAGAGGACGTTGCGCTCGAAGCCCGCCGAATCCTCCGGGTCGTCGTAATAGGTGTAGTCACCCACCTCGATATTGGGCCCCTTGATGGTGTTTTTGATAAAGCACACCTGGGGGAAGCCGTTCATGGGGTGGGGATTGGCGGGATCGGGTCCGTGCATCTGGTCTCCTTGGATGGGCCGGGCTAGAGCGCCGGGAAGTAGCAGGCGCTCATGTCGATGGGGTGATCTGGGCAATTGGGCAGATAGAATTGCCAGCCCGCATCGGAGAAGGCGCGCAGCTCGGTCTCGACAAACTTGATGGCGAGGCTCAGGGCCTGCAGGCTGTCGACACCGTAGATGAAAGTCTTGTCGCTCAGCCCCGCCAGCTTCACCTTGCAGCGCCAGTCACCGCTGGCGGACTTGGGATCCGGCTCGGGGGCCTTGATGGCGATCTTGAGGAGGAGCTGTTCCCCTTCGGTGCTGATGGCATCGAAGCGGGCGGTGACGATGGCGTTTTTCATCTGGCGATTCCTTTTCCGTAGTACAGCCCCTGCGGTTGCGGGTGGCTGGCGTCCCTGATGGCTGATGAGCTGAAAACTGGACTCAGGACGGCCAGCGTAAATGAACTTGTGAGTTGAAACAATGGGATATCCGCGACCGGATGAGGGGGCTTTCGCCGCTGTGAGCGAGCGCAGGGTCGGGAGGTGGCGCGCGCTGGCAATCGGTGTTGGCCGAGATGTTGACGGGCGGCTAGATGTAAAGGATTGTTGGCTGTGGCGGTAAATTAACCATCCGGGGCGATGAGGGCAGTTGAGTCCTCTTGAGGCAGAATATCTCCCCCCTGTTTGATGCTGAAGTACAGGAGTCTCCGTGGCGCTTTCGGTAACCCAGCTTTATGAAGTGATGGCCCAACTGCCAGACCCTATCTTTATCCTCAGTGAAGATGGCTATTACGTGGAATATATCGGCGGCATGGAGCAGCAATCCTATCACGATGGCAATCCGCTGGCGGGCAAACAGCTGGCCGATGTGTTGCCGCCCGAGATGGCCATGTGGGTCAAGGCGCAGGTGGCCGAGTCGCTGGCAAGCGGTCAGGTGCGGGTGGTGGAGTATGAGCTCTCCGCAGCCGAGGTGGGGGGGATCAATGCCGCCGTCGGGCCGCAAGGGGTGCAGCGTTTCGAGGGCAAGATTGCGCCGTTGCCCTCCCTCTATGACGGCAAGCGGGCGGTGGCTTGGGTGACCCGCAATATCACCCGTCAGTTCGAGTTGCAGCAGCGACTGCTGCGTCAGAGTGAAACCGACCAGCTGACCGGCCTCTACAACCGCCGTTTCTTCTTCGAGCACTGTCAGCAGTTGCGGGCAGGGGATGAGCCCTGCGGCCTTATCATGCTCGACATCGATCACTTCAAGCAGATCAACGATCGTTACGGTCATCAGCAGGGAGATCGGGCGTTGCAGCGCTTCAGTGGCTGCATCGATGCCCTGTTGCGGGCAGACGATCTCTTTGTGCGCAGCGGTGGTGAGGAGTTTCTGATCCTGCTGCCACGGATCGATGAAGCCGGTTTGCAACAGATGGCGGAGCAGATCCGCGCCGCCGTCGAAGCACTGCCTGCCGATCCGGTCGCCATGACAGTCAGTCTGGGCACTACCCTGGTGCTGCCGGAGGAGGAGATCAATCAGGCGCTGGCTCGGGCCGATGAGTGGCTCTACCGGGCCAAGCGGGCAGGGCGCAACCGGGTGGCGCACTGCCCGGCACGCTGAGCCTCCCGGCCTTGTTATTGGCCAGAAATGACCTGTCCTTTTGCCATCAATAATTTGGCTGACATCACTGTCAATTAGTGGAAAAGTTCGCCGTATTATTTCACTCATATTCCACTGGCTAAGGTGTTAATATTATCGGCCTGATCGCTGGTCTTATTTGTGTTGTTGGGCAACAGGATGAGGTTTTATCGGTATGTTATCAAACAGACTTGAATCGGGTTTTGGGTGACGGATGTGATACATCTCGCTCTCTTTTGAAACAATCCGATTCAAACAGTCATGAATTATTAACCTTGACCCGGATAGCGATTTCAACGATGGTAGCGTGGCAGCTCCGTCTTCCTCCGGTGGCCCTGTTGGCCGCTGGCGGCGTTGTTTTTTCATGTACAGGGCGATATGCAATGACATATCTCCAGCCTGTTATTCGGGCCAATAAAAATAATGATGACAGACTAATAAGGTATATATTGCAATGAGTGTTTCTATTGCTGAAAAGAGTAACCCTGTTTCAAAATTGAAATGGGAGAAAAGCGATTCGGTATGGACCATGGGCTTATATGCCACGGCTGTTGGTGCCGGTACGTTATTTCTCCCTATTACTGTTGGCAGTAATTCCCCGGTTATTTTGCTGTTTATATTATTGCTGGCTTTTCCGCTCTCATATTATTCCCACCGGGCATTGAGCCGCTTTGTGCTCTCCAGCTCCCATCGGGAAGGGGACATCACCCATGTGGTGGAGGAGCACTTCGGTGCCAAGGCGGGCAAGCTGCTGATGCTGGTCTATCTGATGGCCTTCTACCCCATCATTCTGGTCTACAGCATCTCCATCACCAATGCGATCCAGAGCTTCGTGGTCCACCAACTGGGCAACGCCGAGCTGCCGCGTGGCCTGCTGGTGCTGGGGGTGATGCTGGGTCTGCATCTAATCCTGCTGGCTGGCAAACAGATCGTGGTGTCGGCCATCAGCGTGCTGGCACTGCCGATGTAACCGTTCACCGGGACGGTGTTGACAGCACCAACTCCTCCGGGAACGGGTAGTCGGTTTTCTCGATGCAGGACC
>NZ_JAPDBM010000018.1:0-74703 GCF_027705265.1 Aeromonas sp. QDB11
ACCGCAGCGCCAACGGAAAAGGAACGGTAGATACCTCTTACTATGTCAGCTCGTTATCCCCCAAGCACAAGCTGCTAGGGCACTATATACGGCAGCACTGGCGGATAGAGAACAGCCAGCATTACATTCTTGATGTGGTGTTCAACGAGGATGCTTCCAGGATAGCGATGGAGGATGCGGTCGAGAATATGGCGCTATTCCGGCGGTTCGTATTGAATATCGTAAAACAGAGCAATTGTGGTGCTCGAAGTCAGAGAAACAAGCTAAAAAGAGCCGGCTGGAATGACGACTATCGGGCTCAGTTATTCTTTGGTTAAAATATCAACAAAGTGTGCTCCCGCCCTGCACTAAACACGCAGAACTAAACAAGAGTGAGACACCATGCTGGCAGCGCGGGAATGCAAAGACAGGCCAAGATACGGCAGTGGGTCAGAACACAAGATGCAAGTGGATGTAATAAGCCTCAGGAGAGGCTGAATCACAACCATGAACATCAATGAGAATAGGCAAGATGTTCGCGGATCAATGAAGTATCAGAAACGAGGCGCTATTGAGGTGACAACAGCAAAAATAGGCTGCGGTGTAATCACAGAGATAAAACGATTGATGAAAATATATCAACTGACCTGACGATATTGCTCGGTCACGGTAATACGCGGTTTCATCCGGTTATTCATCACCTTGATCACCCCGAAGCGAGGCAGGGTTTTGCTGGTAGTCAATACCAGATCGGCAGTGAGGTTCAAACAGACGCTGGCCTGCTCCCCAGCCTCAATGACCATAAATTCGCCGTTGCCATGCGGTGTATTCATCCAGACCAGATCACCGTTTTGCGGGATCACCAGCGGATGCTGTTCACCAAAAAACCAGCTTTGCGGCATCAGGGGTTTATAAAAGCGACTGACCGCGATGGCGTTGAGCACCAGTTGCACCTGATGGGGAATACTCCACTCAAGTTCGGCTGCTTTATCCATCAACTGATAATAGAGGGCGGCATCATCGACACAAAAAGGCTGGGTCGCAAACGAGCTGGGCACCAATTGTCGCCCTTGATACTCGGTCGCAAATAACATGTTATCAGACAGGTCCAACATCAGACGGTCACTCTGGGCATCATAGTGCCATTGCCAGCTATCGGTCGGTTGGATAAACATGTTGGAGCCCTTACTTGAATTTCGTCTGTTGACTTTATTCCATGTCGATAAAATCAGCAACGTCAAATAAAGGGCTCCTCCCTATTTCTTATATATTGGTCACGATCTCTTTGACCAGACCCGGTCCTTTATAAATAAAACCGCTATAAATTTGCACCAGACTGGCACCGGCGGCCAATTTTTCACGGGCGGCCATGGCACTATCAATACCACCTACACCGATAATTGGCAGGGCACCATTTAGCGCCTTGGCCAGATGACGGATCACCTCGGTGCTCTTGTGTTGCAGCGGACGACCACTCAGGCCACCCGCCTCACCGGCATGGGGCATGTCGTAGATCATCTCGCGCTCGAGGGTGGTATTGGTGGCGATAACACCATCAATGCCATTACGCACCAGCGAAGCGGCCACCTGATCTATTTCTTCAAGGCTTAAATCCGGGGCAATTTTAACCGCCAGCGGCACATATTTTTTATATTGGGCGGCCAGCTCCTGCTGACGCACCTTGAGGGCGGCCAGCAATTCATCCAGCGCCTCGCCATATTGCAGCGAACGCAAACCCGGTGTGTTGGGGGAAGAGATATTGACGGCAATATAACCGGCGTGATCATAAACCTTGTCCATACAGATCAGGTAATCATCCTTGCCCTGTTCGATGGGGGTATCTTTGTTCTTGCCGATATTAATGCCGATCACCCCCTGATATCTGGCCTCTTTCACCTTGGCCACCAGATGATCCACACCCTTGTTGTTGAATCCCATCCGGTTGATGATCCCCTCTGCCGGAATAACCCGGAACAGACGAGGCTTGTCATTGCCGCTCTGGGGTTTGGGGGTGACGGTACCGACCTCGATAAAGCCAAATCCCATGGCGCCCAGCGCGTCAATGCACTCACCATCTTTATCCAGACCGGCCGCCAATCCCAGCGGATTGGCAAAAGAAAGCCCCATAACAGTGACGGGGCGTTTCGGCAAATTCTGGCGGAAGAAACAATCGAGTGGCGTACCGAGAAGGCGGGGCAAATATTTCATGGAGAGATCGTGCGCCTGTTCCGGGTTGAGCTTGAACAGGAAATGCCTGGCGATGGGGTACAACATCTTTGCTCCTTAAAGAAAGCCCCGGCAACTGGCCGGGGCTTTGGGTGTAATGTCGGTGTCATGCCTTAATCTGGCAATTAAAGTGCCCGACAGTTCAACTGGAGCAGGTTCAACTCTCGCAAGGCCACCGAGAACTTGGCGAACTCGTGAGTGCTGGTGGTCTTGAAGTCGGCCAACATGTGGGTCCAACGGGACAAGAGTTGCTCATGCTCCGAAATCCAGTCGGCCAGTATGGTAGCGCATTCTCCCTCTCCTTTGCACCCTTCCAGTACCACAGAAGTGAGACTGCGTTGCTGCCAGTCCAAATCTTCGCGGAAAGAGGCGCGCGCCATCGCCTGCCAATGGTTACCGACCGGCTGATGGTTGATCTGGTCGAGGAACCAGTGCAGATCCAGTTTGGCCCCGAGGCGATAGTAGACATTGGCGGCGCGCAGGATATCGGTCTTGTGCTCCGCGGCAATCTGCGCCAGATCCAGACTGGAGAAGAGGCTGCTCATATGGGCGACCTGACGGGCAATGGCCTCGGGCACCTGCTTCTCCATCCATTTGGCAACAGCCTGACGATGCTCTGCAACTTCGCTCTCATCCATCACTTCGTAAAGATGTGTGCCCAGGGTTTCGAACGCCGGACGGAAGAAGGCGATGTTTTCGCTGATGCTCCAGCTGCGATTGCGGGCGCGCAGGAACCAGCGGGTGGCACGACGCACGATGCGGCGGCTGTAGAACATCAGCTCAAGCTGAGTCTGGGCATCCACCAGGTTGTCGCACCCTTCGATATCGCGCCACAGCTGGTTCATGCCAAACACTTCGCGGGCCATGGCAAAGCAGCAGGCCACTTCGGCGACCGAGGCACCGGTCTCGTCCTTCATCCGGCTGGCGAAGTTGAGCCCCATGTCGTTGACCAGCATGTTGGCCACCCGGGTCGCAATGATTTCGCCACGCAGCGGGTGCTGGGCAAGCGCTGCACCAAACTGCTGCTGCAACTTGGCCGGGAAGCTGGTGACTAGCATGTTGGCCAGGAAAGGCTCCTCGGTGATCTCAGGGCAGTTGAGTTGCTCCTTGAGCACCATCTTGCCATAAGCCACCAGCACCGCCAGTTCGGGTCGGGTCAGCCCCTGCCCGGCCGCCATCCGCTCGGAGAGCTCTTCATCGGAGGGCAGGAACTCCAGCGCACGGTCCAGCTTGCCTTCCCGCTCCAGCCCCTGAATAAAGCGCTGCTGCTCTTTGAGTTGTTCAGCACCGCGGAAGCTGGTGACCGAGATGGACTGGGACTGGCGATAGGCGTTGGTGATCACGATCTGCGCCACGTCGTCGGTCATTTCGTAGAGCATCTGGTTACGTTGCTTGAGGGTCAGATCCCCTGCTGCCACCAGCTGGTTGAGCAGGATCTTGATGTTCACCTCGTTGTCGGAGCAATCCACCCCACCCACGTTGTCGGTAAAATCGGTGTTGATGCGACCACCCTGGCTGGCGTACTCCACCCGACCGAGCTGGGTAAAGCCGAGGTTGCCCCCCTCGCCCACGATACGGGCCCGCAAATCGCGACCATTGACCCGCAATGCGTCATTGCTGCGATCGCCCACTTCCCCATCGCTCTCGCGAGCGCTCTTCACATAGGTGCCGATGCCGCCGTTCCACAGCAGGTCGACATTGAGGCAAAGCAGCGCCTTGATCAGCTCGTTCGGCGCCATGCTGGCCTTGTCGGTACCTAGCAGGGTCTGTATTTCCGGGCTCAGCTTGATGGACTTGGCCGAGCGCAGGAAAATGCCGCCGCCCTGTGATATCAGCTCGCGGTTGTAGTCATCCCAGCTGGAGCCCGGAAGATCGAACAGGCGCTGGCGTTCGACAAAGCTCTTGGCCGCATCCGGGGTCGGGTCAACGAAGATGTGCATGTGGTTGAACGCGCCCACCAGCCGGGTGTGCTCGGAGAGCAGCATGCCGTTGCCGAACACGTCCCCCGCCATGTCGCCGATCCCGACACAGGTAAAATCTGTGGTCTGGCAGTTGACGCCAATTTCACGGAAGTGACGCTGGACCGACTCCCAGGCCCCGCGTGCGGTGATACCCATCTTCTTGTGGTCGTAACCGACCGAGCCGCCGGAGGCGAATGCATCACCGAGCCAGTGACCGTATTCGAGGCTGATCTCATTGGCGATGTCGGAGAAGGTCGCGGTACCCTTATCGGCAGCCACCACCAGGTAGTAGTCATCCTCATCGTGACGCACCACGGATTTTGGCGGGATCACCTCGCCGCCGATGATGTTGTCGGTCACATCGAGCAGGCCGCGAATAAACAGGCGATAGCAGGCCTTGCCCTCCTCCTGAATGACCGCGCGGGGCGCCCCTACCGGCATCTGTTTGCAGTAGAAACCGCCCTTGGCACCGACCGGCACGATCACGGTGTTCTTGACCTGCTGGGCTTTCACCAGACCCAGCACTTCGGTACGGAAGTCCTCCTTACGATCGGACCAGCGCAGACCGCCACGGGCCACCTTGCCCCAGCGCAGATGCACCCCTTCCACTCGCGGCGAGTAGACGAAGATCTCGAACTTCGGCAACGGCAGCGGCATGTCGGTGATGCTGGACGGAGCCAGTTTGAAGGAGATGTAGGGCTTGATGTTGCCCGCCTTGTCCAGCTGATAGTAGTTGGTGCGCAGGGTGGCGTCGATCATCTCCACATAGCGGCGAATGATGCGATCGTCATCCAGGTTGGCCACCTGATCCAGCTTGGCGGCAAGCGCCTCGTGCAGCTTGGCTTCTGCCTTGGCGTCCTGTTTGCCAGCGGGGTCGAGGCGCTGCTCGAACAGGGTAAACAGCAGTTGGGCGATATCGGGGTAGCGGGTAAGCGTCTCTTCGATATAGGACTGGCTGAAGGAGACGCCGGTCTGGCGCATGTATTTGGCGTAGGCGCGCAGCACCGACACCTGACGGCCAGTGAGGCCCGCCCCCAATACCAGTCGGTTGAAGCCGTCATCTTCCAGCTGCTTGTTCCAGATGGCGGCAAACGCCTGCTGGAAGCGCTGCTGGCTCTGGGCCAGATCAAACGGCTGCTCGCCGTGCAGCAGCATGGAGAAGTCGAGGATCCAGAACAGATCACCGCTCGGGGTGCGTACCTGATACGGGGTCTCGCCGATCACCCGCAGCCCCATGTTCTCCAGCATCGGCAGCACGTCGGAGAGATGAATAGGTTCGGTGCGATGGAACAGCTTGAGCCGTACCCGACGATCGTTCTCCTCCTCCTGCGCTCGGTAGAACAGCATGCCCAGCGGCTCGGCTTCGCTCAGGTTATCGAGCGCCATGATGTCGGCCACGGCAGAGCCCGGCAGCACATCTTCCTTGTAAGCGCGCGGGAAGGCAGTGCTGAAACGGCGACGCAGTTCGTTGCCGCGGGCTTCACCGTAGTGAGAGAGCAGCACGGAGTCGAGTCGGTCATCCCAGCTGCGGGCCGCTTCAATCAGGTTGTTCTGTACTTCGTTCACATCCACATCCACGTTGTTGTTGTTGACCCGCACTATGTAGTGGGTCCGTGCCAGCACGCCCTCGGTGAAGTAGACGTTGAACTCCACCTCTTCGTTGCTGCCAAAATATTTCTGCAAAATTTGCTGGGTCTTGATCCGCAGCGCGGTGTTGTAGCGCTCCTTGGTGACATAGACCATGCAGGAGAAGAAGCGACCATAGACATCCCGGCGCACAAACAGCCGCAGCATGTCCCGCTCCTGCATCTCCAGCACGCCAAGACCGGTGGCCAGCAGCTCCTCTTCACGAGCCTGGATCAGTTCGTCGCGGGGATAGGTTTCCAATACGTTCAGCAGCGCCTTGTAGGCGTGGGAGCCCTTCTCGTGTCCGGAGGCGGCCATGATGCGCTCGAGACGATGGCTGATGAGCGGGATCTGGGTCGCGCTGGTGTTGTAGATGGAAGAGGCGTAGAGGCCGATGAAGCGATCTTCCCCCACCACCTTGCCGTGCTCGTCAAAGCGCTTGATGCCGATGTAATCCACATAGGCCGGGCGGTGTACCCGGGACTTGCTGTTGGATTTGGTGAGGATCAGCAAGTCGGAGCTCAGGGCTGCGTGACGGGCGCTGGCCGGCATGTTGCCAAGACGCTGGCCCACCTCCTTGATGGAGTTCTTCATCAAACCCAGGCTGGAGCTGGCCTGCGGCAGGATCTCGTGATCCCCCTCCACCGCCTTGACGTCGTAACGGCGATACCCCATCAGGGTGAAGTTGTGGGCAGCCACCCATTTGAGGAAAGCAACGCAGGAGGCTACCTCCTCCTTGCTGGCCGGACTCTTGCGCTTGGGCAGTTCGTCGATGATCTCATTGAGCTTGGCCAGCATCGGCTGCCAGTCGCCGACTGCCAGCGCCACTTCACCGGCCACCGAGTTGAGCTCGGCAGCAAGCGCAGCCATCTGCTCCTCGCTGGTGAGGTGATCGATCTCGATAAGGAAGGCGGTTTCAACCGAGGTCTGCCCGTCGGTGTTGTCGAGCGCCAGAATGGCGTCAATCTTGCCATCCGTGCCACGAATGAGGTGCAGCGGTTGGTGCAGCATCATGTGGGCGGTGATATTGAGTCGCTTGAGCGCCATCCGGATGGAGTCCACCAGGAAGGGGGAATCCTGCAGGATCACCTCGACGATGGTATGGGGCGATTGCCAGCCGTGACGGGTCAGCTCGGGGTTGTAGACCCGGATATAGGGGTCGGTGCTGCTGCGCTGATTGAGGGCATTCCACAAGCTAAGGGCCGCGCCATAGAGATCGCTGTCATTACGATCATGCAGATCGGAGCTCGCCATGTTGCCGTAGAACTTGGCAACGAAGCGCTCGACCAGAGAGGCACTGTTTTTGGGCAACTTCTGATGGATCAGGCTGAGAACGTTTTCGAGCAGAACTGAGGTAGGGGCGTCTTTCAATGCCATTTTTATATTCCTTATCGGACGACATTAACCACCGACGCAGAGGCAACCACCCTGGTTACCCGCTGGTGCAGAGTTGTTGCGAAGTGTAATGGCTTGGATAAGGGAAGGCGAGGAAAGGTGCTAACGAGATGTTAAAAACAAGGTGCAGATCACGGCTTAAACTGTGAGAAATTTTGCAAATAACCAAAAATACAGAAATTCCCACTACCTTTGTGCCAGTTTGCCGGATAGATAGTGACTCAAAGCAGATAAACAGTCGGTAATCTGTTCACTTTTTGTTAATTTATGCGTTCGAGACTGATAAAGCGGTAATCGTCCTGGGTTTTCAGCCGAAAGTAGCCATGCACACCATTGATGGCGACAAAGGGCCGTATTTTTTCTATGCCAAGTTCCAGGGTCAATCCCTGTTCGCTGCGCACCACCAGCCGTCTGGCATGGCCCTGATACATCAGCATCACCTCATCGCTATTCAATGAGAGCCGAAAAGTAAACTGCTTCACGCTTGCTCCTGATCACACGACAAATCACACAATAGGGGCAGGCGCATTCACGCCCCTGCCCCGTCGACACTTACTGCTGCAGCGCCTTGCTGACCTTCTCGAACAGATCCCGTGCCAGCCCCTCAAGGTTGGCCAGACGGGTCAGCTCGGCGCGGATAAGGGCCTTGCGCGCGTCATCCAGTCGCTTGAACTGGATAAGAGGCGTGATGAGGCGGGAGGCCACCTGCGGATTGACCTCGTTGAGCTCGATCAGCAGATCGGTCAGGAAGCGGTAACCGCTGCCATCCACCGCATGGAACTGCACCTGATTGCTCATGGCGAAGCTGCCGATCAACGCCCGCAGCCGGTTCGGGTTGCGAATGCTGAAGGTGGGGTGATTCATCGCCTGCTTCACTTCGCCGAGCACATCGGCAGCCGGTTTGCTGCCAATCAGCCGCAGCCAGTTGTCCAGCACCAGTCCATCCTTGGCCCACTTGCCCTCGAAATCGGCCAGCAGCGCGGCGCGACATGGCAACAGATAGCCGTTGGCCACCTGCAGCGCCGCCAGGGTATCGGTCATGTTGTCGGCAGTTGCATACTGCTCGCGCACCATCGCATCGGCATGCTCCGCATCCAGCGCCGCCAGATAGCCAAGCACCACCCCCTTGAGGGCTCGCTTGGCCATGTCGGCGTGCACCACCTGATAACCATTCAGACGCAGGCTCTGATAGGTAGCCGCCAAGCTCGCGCCAAAGGCCTCGGCAAGACGGGTGTGGATCGCGTCGCGCACCTGATGGATGGCATCGATATCGGCCACCTCGAACAGCTCGGCCAGGGTCGCCTCGCCGGGCAGCGCCAGGATCTCCGCCTTGAGGGCCAAATCCAGCTCGCTGTCGTCCAGAATGGCGACGAAGGCGGCCAGCAGGGTCTGGGAGAGCTCGACCCCCTGCCCGTGCTGTACCCGCGCCACCCCGTCGATGACCGCCTTGTTGATCAGCATCTGGGCCGCATCCCAGCGGGCAAACTCGTTGCGAGCAAAGCGCATCAGGAAGGCGAGCGCTTCATCACTGTAGTCATAGTGCAGCTTGACCGGCGCGGAGAAGTCCCGCAGCAGGGAGGGAACCGGCTTGACCGGCACCTGATCGAACTCGAAGGTCTGCTCCGCTTCCAGCACGTCGAGCACGTTGCCGATGGCCTTGCCCTGATATTGCAACGCAATGACGGCACCTTGTTGGTCATAGAGCTCGATGTCGAGGGGGATATGCAGCGGCAGCTTCTGCGGCTGATCCTGAGTCGGCGGGGTGTGCTGGCTCACATGCAGACGGTAAACACCGCTCGCGGCATCGTACTCGTCGGTCACAGTCAGCTCGGGCGTGCCGGACTGGCTATACCAACGGCGGAAACGTCCGAGATCCACGCCAGAAGCATCCTCCATCGCCTGCACGAAATCATCGCAGGTGGCGGCAGAACCGTCGTGGCGCTCGAAGTAGAGACGCATACCCGCCTGGAAGGCAGCTTCACCCAGCAGGGTGTGCATCATGCGGATCACTTCCGACCCCTTCTCGTAGACGGTCAGGGTGTAGAAGTTGTTCATCTCGATCACCACATCTGGGCGGATCGGGTGCGCCATGGGGCCGGCATCTTCGGCAAACTGCGGGCCGCGCACGGTGCGCACGTTGTTGATGCGGTTGACGCCACGGGAGCCCAGATCGGAGGAGAACTCCTGATCCCGGAATACCGTCAGTCCCTCTTTCAGGCTGAGCTGGAACCAGTCACGACAGGTGACGCGGTTGCCGGTCCAGTTGTGGAAATATTCGTGACCGATCACCCGTTCGATACCGTGGTAGTCGCTGTCGGTAGCGGTGGCCGGATTGGCCAGCACGAACTTGGAGTTAAAGATGTTGAGCCCCTTGTTCTCCATGGCGCCCATGTTGAAGAAGTCCACCGCGACGATCATATAGATGTCGAGATCATACTCGAGGCCGAAACGCTGCTCGTCCCAGCGCATGGAGTTGATGAGACTCTCCATGGCAAAACCGGCTCTGTCCAGGTTGCCCTTGTCGACGAAGATCTCGAGGGCCACCTTGCGGCCGCTCTTGGTGGTGTAGTGGCTGCGCTCCACATCGAAATCTCCGGCCACCAGCGCAAACAGGTAGCTCGGTTTGGGGAAAGGATCCTGCCACTGTACGAAGTGACGGCCGCCATCCAGATCACCGCTGTCGACCTTGTTGCCGTTGGAGAGCAGGAAGGGGAACTGCGCTTTGTCAGCAGTAATGCGGGTGCTGTAACGCGCCAGAATGTCGGGGCGGTCCAGATAATAGGTAATGCGGCGAAAGCCCTCCGCTTCACACTGGGTGCAGTAGGCATCGCCAGACTTGTAAAGCCCTTCCAGCGCGGTGTTGGCGGCCGGATCCAGCAGGGTGACGATGGTCAGCACACATTCGGCAGGCAGGTTGAACAGGGTCAGGCTGCTCTCGCCTTGCTCGTAGTGGTCACAGGGAATGCCATCGATGGCAACGCTCTTGAGGGTCAGCTGCTCGCCATCGAGGACCAGCGGAGCATTGTGCTCGCCGTTGCGGCGAATGCGGGTGATGGCGGTGACCTGGGTCAGCGGCTCCTGCAGTTGGAAATCGAGGTCGATGGTGTCGATCCAGTAGAGCGGCGCCTGATAATCCTGGCGATATTTGGCCGTCATGGCCTGGGAGTGATCGGTCATTATTGTCTGCTTCCACGCTTGTTAAAGGCGAGAAAGAGGCTGTCACAACCAACTGACGGGGTCAAACAATTTGCATTACGTCAGATACGCCAGACAAAAAGAAAGGGCGACCGCAGTCGCCCTTGTGCATTATGGGTCGCCTTGTCAGCTGCGTTTGCTGACCTTGGCCAGATCCGCCGTGATATTGGCCGCTTCGATGAGATACTCATCGGGCGCTTCAAAATCAGCGGGCAGTTCATCCAGACTCTTCACCGCCGGCTTGCCAAGACGTGCCAGACGCTCATTGGTACGTTTGAGCGCTTTCTCATCCTGTTTCGCCTGCTCTGCAACACGCTCTGCCTCGTTGAGGGAGACCGACTTCTTGTCTTTCTCCTCCTTGTAGTCAGCGATGTCCTGCATCACATAGGCAAACTCGGGATCCTTGGCGATCCGGGCATCGTGCGCCGACTGCAACTTCGGCAGCAGGCTGGCGAAGTTGCCGAGTTTCTCGTAGTTGGCGGAGGCAATCTTGTCCCACGGCAACGCATTGAACTCACGGCTTTCGCCCGTCTCTTCCGGGGCAACCGGTGTCGGGAAGCTGATATCCGGCGCAACGCCCTTGTTCTGGGTGCTGCCACCGTCGATCCGGTAGAACTTGGCGATGGTGTACTGCACGTGACCCAGCGGCTGCTCGTAGAAGTCATAGACCTTGGCGAGGCTGCGATGCTGCTGCACCGTCCCCTTGCCGAACGAGTTTTCACCCAGGATCAGGGCGCGGCCATAATCCTGCATGGCGGCAGCGAAGATCTCGGAGGCCGAGGCGCTGTAGCGGTCGATCATTACCGACATGGGGCCGCCGTAGTAGACGTTGCCATCATCATCACCATTGACCGTGATACGGCCCATGTGATCACGAATTTGCACCACGGGACCGCTGGCAAAGAAGAGACCGCTCAGGGCGGAGGCTTCGGTCAGGGCACCACCGCCGTTACCGCGCAGATCGATGATCAGACCATCGATCTTCTGCTTGTTCAGGCTGGAGAGCTCCTTGATCACGTCGTCGTGCAGATTGACGTAGAAACTCGGGATCTCGATGACGCCAATCTTCTTGCCTTCGGCGTTAATCACCTTGGACTTGGCGGCCCTGTCTTCAAGACGCACCTTGTCGCGGGTCAGCTCGATCTGCTCGGTCTTGGCGGTTGCGCCCTTGCCGCGCTGGATCTCCAGCTTGACCTTGCTCCCCTTGGGCCCCTTGATGAGCTCGACCACGTCATCAAGACGCCAGCCAATCACATCGACAATCTTGCCATCTTCCTGCCCTACCCCGGTGATCTTGTCATCGGGCTTGAGGTGGTTGGATTTGGCCGCCGGGCCACCGGGCACCAGCGAACGGATGACGGTAAAGTCATCTTCCGCCTGCAACACGGCACCAATCCCCTCCAGCGAGAGGTTCATCTCGGTGTTGAAACGATCGGCACTGCGCGGTGAGAGGTAACTGGTGTGCGGTTCGATGGCGCGAGCGAAGGAGTTCATGAAGAGCTGGAAGACATCCTCGCTCTCGGTCTGGGACATCCGCTTGATGGCATTGTTGTAACGCTTGCCAAGCAGCTCCTTGATCTCGGGCCACTCCTTGCCGCTGAGCTTGAGGCTCAGGGCATCGAACTTGACCCGCTGACGCCACAGCTCGTTGAGCTCTGCTTCATCTTTGGGCCAAGCCGCCCCTTCCCGATCAAACACATAGTTGTCGGTCTGGGTAAAATCGAAAGGAGTATCAAGCAGTTTGAGGGCGTATTCGAACCGCTCATAACGCCGCTGCTGACTCAGGTTGAACATCTCGTAGGCGGGAGCCAGACGGCCTCTTTCGAGGTCGGTGTCAAAACCGTTACGGTACTTTTCAAAACGGCTGATATCAGAGGCCAAAAACAGGTTGCGGCTGTAGTCCAGATTCTCCAGATATTTATCGAAAATCACGGAGGAAAAGGCATCGTCCAGCTTGAACTGTTTATAGTGCGAGCGGGTAAACAGATTGGTAATTCGCTTGCTGGCCGTAGCATGTTGGCTCTCTTGAGCCAACACAGGCAAATCACTCTCCTTGAGCACCGGCTCGATGGCCTGTGCAAGCCCGGCAAGCGCCAGGCTACAGGCAACGAGGGAAAAACGAATTACGCCATGCTTCAACATTTGTCTCCTTAGAGAACCAAGTGCTCTGATTTGACCCGCACCATCATGCCGGTCTGCAGTTGGACCTGTACATCGTCCTTGGTTACTTCCTTGATGGTTGCCGGAACCGGGAATTTACCCATAACGACGCGCACATCCTGGCCCACTTTCAGCGTAGCGGCATCCACTTTAACCAGCGGAGCTTCGGCGACCGGTGCCTTGGCGGCAGCTTTCGGCTTGGCAGCTACATCAGCTTTCTCGGTTTTGCGCACAGCAGGACGACGGGGCTTCTTGGCCTTCTCATCCTTCTCTTTGGTATTGGTACGACGGCTGGCGAATACGCGCTCTTTGCTCTCTTTCAGAGCTTGCTTGGCGTGCTCGATGTGCTCTTCGGTCAGCAGTTCGCCCGGGTTGCCGTCCAGATCAACGCGAGCCTGGCCAGCTTTGAGGCCGTGCAGGTAGCGCCAGCTGGAGGTGTATTGACGCAGTGCGGAACGCAGCATGGTCTTGGAGACTCTGGCATCGTCAGCAAGACGCTCGGCCAAATCCTGGAAGATGCCAATCTTGAGCGGCTTGGCCTCTCCTTCAGCAACGAAGCAGGCCGGGAATTTCTCGACCAGGTAGGCAACGATCTCTTTACTGTTCTTCAGCTTCTCAGTGTTTTCCATGTATAACCTTGGCTTTCATATAAACGCACGGGCACGTCCCGAGCACAACAAAGGCCCCATTATAGAGAGCTTGGGGCCTTTTGCGAACCATCTAGCAATGACTTAGAGCATGCTTTCCAAAATTTGCACCGTTTCTTCGAGGCCAATCCGGTCTTCCTGGTCGAAACGGTTAAAAATCGGACTGTCGATATCGAGCACTCCGATGATCTCGCCACCACGGCGCACCGGGATCACGATTTCCGAGTTGCTCGCGCCATCGCAAGCGATGTGACCGTCGAACTGGTGGACATCGTCAATGAGTTGGGTTCTCCCCTCTGCCACTGCCGTACCACACACCCCGCGGCCAACCGGGATCCGCACGCAGGCCGGTTTGCCTTGAAACGGCCCCAATACCAGGGTCTCACCCTGCAACAGATAAAAACCGACCCAGTTGATCTCCGTCAGCTCCTGATTCAGCAGCGCGGACAAGTTGGCCAGATTGGCAATCAGATCGGTTTCCCCCTCCAGCAGCGCCTTGGCTTGCTGGTTGAGGGTGCGATAAAACGGTTGTTTTTCAATCATGATTAAATGAACTTCACTCCCTGATGGTTTGGGGAAGGTAACGCCTGGCCGGGAAATTTCAAATATTTTTTCCACTCCCCGCCCCTTGCGTCGTTATTCCCGGGCAACGGAAAGCGCCAATTGCTGGCGTTGACCATTACTCCACTCGATATTTAACAACCAGATCATGACGGGTGACGTACAGCTCCCCACCTGGGTCACCCCCTGCCACTGTCCGTCTATTTGTTCAAAGCTCACCGGAATGGTGCCCATAAACATATCTTTGCCTTCGAGCGTCGCCTTAACCGGCTTGATGGCCGGATCGCCGCCAGTAATAGCGATGGCAAAGTCATGTTCGGCGCGCAGCGGTAATTCCTTGATGGCTACCGTCAGCGGCTTGTTACCAATCAGCGCGTTGCAAGGGGTGTGGGAAAGATCACAAATCTGATCTTTTGTCTGACCAGCAGGCACGCTGCTATCGGCCGAAAACCAGGTGCGATAGGCAATCAGCGCCAGCAACAACGCCAGCACCAGTGCGAGGTGCAAAACTTTACGTGCGGTAAGTCTCTCTTTCATCAAAAACAGCCCGATTAAGATGCAATTAAAATAGTTTTTTGTGATCTCGAACAAGGTAAAAAGCCGCCATAACGAGACCGGACGGAGCCAAATATATCACTGTTTATACTGTTATTTTACCTGTCAGTTCAGTATCATTCCCATGAAGTTTTCATTTAGCCATCTTTTGCTTTTCCTTTCGTTAACAGATGTTAACAACTGGTCGGCGGTGGCTGATGAAGCCAGTCCGGTTCTCCGGATACAAAACCAAACAACAGCAGCATCGGAAGCGGAATATAACGATGAGCCATACAACTAACCATCCTGAGTACAACTATACCGTTGTTCGCCAGTTTACCGTCATGACGATTGTCTGGGGAATTGTCGGCATGTCGGTTGGCGTACTGATCGCAGCCCAGTTGATCTGGCCTGCTCTCAACTTCGAGACTCCGTGGCTGACTTACAGTCGTCTGCGGCCCCTCCATACCAACGCAGTGATCTTCGCCTTCGGCGTCAGTGCACTGATGGCCACCTCGTTTTACGTGGTGCAGCGTACCTGTCAAACCAGACTGTTCGGTGGCCCGCTGGCAACCTTCGTCTTCTGGGGCTGGCAAGCGATCATCCTCTCTGCCGCCATATCTCTGCCGCTGGGTTACACCTCCGCCAAAGAGTATGCCGAGCTGGAGTGGCCGATTGATATCGCCATCACAGTGGTATGGGTCGCCTATGCCATCGTCTTCTTCGGCACCCTGATGAAGCGCACCACCTCCCACATCTATGTGGCGAACTGGTTCTTCGGCGCCTTCATCATCACCGTCGCGGTGCTGCACATCGTTAACAACATGGAAGTGCCGCTCTCCGGCATGAAGTCCTACTCCATGTACTCCGGCGCCATGGACGCCATGGTGCAGTGGTGGTATGGCCACAACGCGGTAGGCTTCCTGCTGACCGCCGGCTTCCTCGGGATGATGTACTACTTCGTGCCCAAGCAGGCCGGTCGTCCGGTTTACTCCTATCGCCTCTCCATCGTGCACTTCTGGGCGCTGATCTCCCTCTATATCTGGGCAGGTCCGCACCACCTGCACTACACCGCACTGCCTGACTGGGCCCAGTCGCTGGGCATGGTGATGTCCCTGATCCTGTTCGTGCCCTCCTGGGGCGGCATGATCAACGGCATCATGACCCTCTCCGGTGCTTGGCACAAACTGCGCTATGACCCCATCCTGCGCTTCCTGATCGTCTCCCTGTCTTTCTACGGCATGTCGACCTTCGAAGGCCCGATGATGGCGATCAAAACCGTCAACGCCCTCTCCCACTACACCGACTGGACCGTTGGTCACGTTCACTCCGGTGCGCTGGGCTGGGTTGCCATGGTCTCCATCGGTGCGGTCTATCACCTGATCCCGAACCTGTTCGGCCAGGGCAGGATGTACAGCATCAAGCTGATCAACGTGCACTTCTGGCTGGCGACCGTGGGCACCGTGCTCTACATCGTTGCCATGTGGATTTCCGGCGTGATGCAGGGCCTGATGTGGCGTGCAGTCAACGAAGACGGCACCCTGACCTACAGCTTCGTTGAAGCACTGCAGGCATCCTATCCCTTCTATTTCGTGCGCTTCCTGGGAGGCTGCTTCTTCGTCACCGGCATGTTGCTGCTGGCTTACAACGCCTATCGCACCATCACTGCGCCCAAAGGTTCTCTGGAACCTATCGCCCAGCCAGCCTGATTGAAGAGGTCAACCCATGAGCAACAATAACCGTCACGAAATATTTGAAAAAAGCGTTCCCATGCTGGTGGTCGGCATCATCTTCGCCATCAGTCTGGGGGGCCTGGTTGAAATCACCCCGCTGTTCTTCCAGAAGCAGACCACCGAGCCGGTGGAGGGCCTAAAACCCTACACCGCTCTGCAGATGGAAGGGCGCGACATCTTCATCCGCGAAGGCTGCACCAACTGCCACAGTCAGATGATCCGTCCGTTCCGGGCCGAGACCGAGCGTTACGGTCACTACTCGGTTGCCGGTGAGAGCGTCTGGGAGCACCCCTTCCTGTGGGGCTCCAAGCGTACTGGCCCGGATCTGGCCCGTGTTGGCGGTCGTTACTCCGATGCCTGGCACCACGCTCACCTGATCAACCCGCGCGATGTGGTACCGGAATCCAACATGCCCGGTTACCCCTGGCTTGACACCAACGTGCTGACCGGCGAGATGACAGCCAAGAAGCTGGCGCTGTTCCGCGATCACTTCGGTGTGCCCTATACCGACGCCGATATTCAGGGTGCCGGGGAAGCGGTCAAAGGCAAGACCGAGCTTGAAGCACTCATCGCTTACCTCCAGTCACTGGGCCATGCGCTGAAATAAGGAGTTTCAAGATGGATTACGGCACATTTCGCGGTCTGTACACCCTGCTGTTGATGGCCATCATGATTGGCATCATCGTCTGGGCTTACAGCAAACGCCGCAAGACCTCTTTCGACGAGGCTGCCAACCTGGTTTTTGCCGATGATGAGCAACCCGGTGCTGATAAAAAGAACGCAGGAGCGAAACAATAATGAGCACTCTGTTTAGCATTTTTGTGACTGTCATCAGTCTGGGAACCATCCTCGGCTGCTTCTTGCTGCTGATGTGGTGCCGCAAGGACAAGATGGGTGTTGAAGAAGGTAAATCGATGGGCCACTCCTTCGATGGCATCGAGGAGATCAACAACCCGCTGCCGAAGTGGTGGACTTACATGTTCCTCTTCTTCATCGTCACCGGTCTGGTCTACCTGGTCGCCTTCCCGGGTCTGGGTAACTGGAAAGGTGTGCTGGGCTGGCAGAGCTCCAACCAGGATGTTCGCTCGCTGGCAGAGTCCAAAGCGGCGACCGCATCGGCCAAAGCCGAAGGTCGCGCGGTGGAGTATGACCGCGAGGTTGCCAAGGCTGACGAGATCTACGGCGCCAAGTTCCGTGAACTCACCTATGAAGCGGACGGCAAAACCTATCGTGCCATCACCGAGATCGCCAAGGATCCGGAAGCCCTGAAAGTGGGTCAGCGTCTGTTCCTGCAGAACTGTTCCCAGTGCCACGGCTCCGATGCCCGTGGTGGCCGCGGCTTCCCGAACCTGACCGACAGCGAATGGCAATGGGGCGGTCAGCCGGAGAACATCAAGACCACCATCATGGGCGGTCGCCAGGGGATCATGGCTGCCTGGGGTGAAATCCTCGGCAAAGATGGCGTTCAGGAAGTGGCTTCTTATGTGCTGAGCCTCTCTGGTCGCAAGGTCGATCTGGTCGAAGCGAAGAAAGGTGAAGCCCGCTTTGCCATCTGCGCAGCTTGCCACGGGGCCGATGCCAAGGGCGGTATCGCCGTCGGTGCGCCAGATCTGACCAACAACACCTGGCTCTACGGTGGCTCCCGCGAAGTGGTGGTACAAACCATCACCCACGGTCGTCACGGTGTGATGCCAGCCTGGAAAGACATTCTGGGTGAGGACAAGGTTCACCTGCTGGCCTCCTACGTTTACAGCCTGTCTCATCAACAGTCTGCCAAATAAGGTTCGCCCGTAACGTTGTAACATGTGATAAACACGTGATTACACAGCAAAAAGCCTCGACTCCTCGAGGCTTTTTGTTATCTTGTGTTGCGTAAAAACCATCTTCCACGTTAATCATTCGTTTCATGGCAGTAGCAATCATGACCCAATCTCTATCCAAACCGTGGTATCGCCAATTCTGGCCCTGGTTTATCATCGCCCTCCCCACTGCCGCCGTTGTCGGCAGCATCGCCACCGCCATCATCGCCAGCAAGGATGGGGTCAATCTGGTGGCCGAGGACTATTACAAACAAGGGAAAGAGATCAATCAGGACTTGAGCAAGTTTGACCGCTCCGAAGCCCTCAATATCCGCTTTGGGCTGGAGGTTGACGGCAACGAGCTGACCCTCAAACCCATCAGCGGCGATATTCCTGCCGGGCAAGCCCTCTATCTCTCATTGTTCCACCCGACCTTGGCCGGTCAGGACAGCGAACACATGATCACCGCCGATGCGAGCGGCACCTATCGCCTCCATTTCGACAAGCCACTGGTCGGCAAGTGGCACATTCGGGTCGATGCCTTTGATCACGAGTGGCGATTGCAGGAGACCGTCCAGCTGCCCACCCTGGCCCCCGTCGAACTCGACCCGAAAGGACGCTAAGCCATGACCGGCTGTTCTCACTGTGGCGAGCCGGTTCTCGCCAGCGCACCCGCTGCTCGCATCCTGCATTCAGGGGGCCATAAACCATGACCCCCTGCTTTCACTGTGGCGAGCCGGTGCCCGCCAATAGTGGCTATTCCCTCGAGATAAAGGGGATTGTTCGCCCCATGTGCTGCCCCGGTTGTCAGGCGGTGGCGGAAACCATCATGGAGTGCGGTCTTGCCAGTTACTACGATCACCGCACCGCCCCCGGCACCAAGGGAGATCTGGTGCCCGAGGAGCTGGCCGCCCTCATCCACTACGACCTGGCCGAGATCCAGCAGGAGTTTGTCACCGAAAGTGGCACCCTTCGTGAAATCCAGCTGACGGTCGAGGGGCTCACCTGCGCTGCCTGTGCCTGGCTTATCGAACGGCATCTGATGACCCTGAGTGGCCTGCGCTACATCAACGTCAACACCACCACCCACCGGGCTCGCATCAAGTGGGATCCGGCACAGCTCTCCCTGAGTGACATCCTCAAGGGGTTCGCCCAAATTGGCTATCGCGCCTACCCGTTCCAGACCCATCAACAGGAGGCGCTCTACGCCAAAGAGGTGCGCAGCTATATGTTCCGGCTGGCACTGGCTGGCCTGGGTTCGATGCAGGTAATGATGTGCGCCGTGGCCCTCTACATGGATCTCTTCATCAGCGTTGAAGATGAGTTCATGGTCTACTTCAAGTGGATAAGCCTGTTGCTCTCCACCCCCATCATGATCTACTCGGCCCAACCCTTTTACGTGGGCGCCTGGCGCAGCCTGAAACAGGGCCACCTGTCGATGGATGTGTCGGTGTCACTGGCACTGATCGGTGCCTTCATCGCCTCCATGTGGGCCACCGTATTCAACACCGGTGAGGTCTATTACGACTCCATCACCATGTTCGTCTTCTTCCTGCTGCTGGGGCGCTTTCTCGAGTTGCGGGCCCGGCGCAAGGCGTCGGAGTCGAGCTCCAACCTGGCGCGACTGGTGCCCATCATGGCGACCCGCATCGATGATGAAGGGGAGCATGAGGTAGCGGCCAAGACCTTGCAGGTCGGCGATCGAGTGCGGGTGCTGGCCGGTGCAACCTTGCCGGCGGACGGCATCATTGTCGAAGGACAAGCCAGCCTCAACGAATCCATGCTGACCGGCGAACAGCTGCCCCTGCTCAAACAGCCCGGCGATCAAGTCTATGCCGGCACCATCAACACGGATGCGCCGCTGCAGATCCGGGTCAGCCACCGTATCGAAGAGTCGCGGATCGCCCAGATCATGCGGCTGCAGGATCACGCCCTCGATGACAAACCGGCCATCGCCCAGATGGCGGATCAGCTGTCGCGCCACTTTATTCTGGTGCTGCTGATCATTGCCGCCGCAGTCTGGACCTTCTGGCACTTCCATCAACCGGATCAGGCGTTCTGGATCACCCTCGCCGTGCTGGTAGCCACTTGCCCTTGCGCCCTGTCGCTGGCAACCCCGACGGCGCTGACCTCGGCCACAGCCAATCTGACTCGCAACGGTATCCTGCTGCGCCGCGGTCATGTGCTGGACGTGCTGACCAAGGCCAACCGGATCGTGATGGACAAGACAGGCACCCTGACCACAGGCAACGTCAGCCTGACGCAGACTCAGGCGTTGGCCGACCTTGACGAGGCGCACTGCCTCGCCATCGCCCGGGCCATGGAGGCGCAATCCGAACACCCCATTGCCCGTGCCTTCCGGCTGCCCGCCGACAACATCACAGTGCTGCCATCCGCCCGCGAGATCACCCCGGTCATCGGTCACGGCATCACAGCGCTGGTAGATGGCGTACGCTACCGCCTCGGCAGTGCCCGCTGGCTTGGGCTGGATCCGGCGCAAGAGCACGGCCGCGGTCTGGCTATCTATCTGGCTAACGAGCAGCAGGTATTGGCGCGCTTCAATCTGGAAGATACCCTGCGCCCCGATGCCAAGGCGTTGATCGGGGCATTCAAGGCGGCCGGTCTGCAAACCACTGTGCTGACCGGTGACAGCTCCCTGCAGGCAGACGAGATTGCCCGCGAGCTGGGAGTGGATGAGCTGGTCAAGGGGGTCTCACCCGATGGCAAGCTGGCCTATCTCAAGGCTCGTGAAGCCGAGGGTGATATCAGCATCATGGTGGGCGATGGCATCAACGACGCCCCGGTACTGGCCGGGGCTCACGCCTCGTTCGCCATGGCCGGTGGCACCGATCTGGCGAAAAACAGCGCCGATGCCATCCTGCTGGCCGATGACTTGAGCCGACTGCTTGAGGCCAGAGTGCTGGCAATGCGTACCCGCAAGATCATCATTGAGAACTTCGCCTGGTCCATCGGTTACAACCTGCTGGTGTTGCCGCTGGCAGCCTGCGGCTGGCTCCCCCCTTATCTGGCGGCGGCGGGCATGTCGCTCAGCTCGCTCATCGTGGTGACCAACTCCATGCGTCTCAACCGATGAGGCTGGTGGCGGAAAATAGCTGAAAATGTGGCCTGCCTCCGATGCAGGCCACATTTCTAATTGATAGCGGCTGGCCCCCTGCCCGAACAGGGTTACCATAGGGGACGCTTGCCAAGGATGAACGCCAAGGTACCTCTCATGAATATAATTTTTGTCCTGATCCCCATCGCCATCCTGTTTGTGATCATCGCCGGGGTCGTCTTCTTCTGGGCAATTCGCTCCGAGCAGTTTGAAGATCTCGACCGGCAGGGTTCCAACATCCTGTTTGACGAAGAGCAGCCCGCCCGCAAACCCGCAAAGCCTGCTGACCATGACCCACAACCTTGATCTGGCCGGGGCCCTGCTGGTAGGACTGGCAGGCTCTGCCCACTGTATCGGCATGTGCGGTGGCGTCTCCGCCGCGCTCTCCATGGCGATCCCCGCCAACAAGCAGCACTTCTGGGGACGACTCGGCTATCTGCTCAACTACAACCTCGGCCGGATCCTGAGCTATGTCATTGCAGGCGCCTTGGCTGGCGGGCTGCTGGCGACCACCAGCGAGCTGGGCGCTGGCAAACACGCCATCGCCGGATTGCGCCTGGTGGCGGCGCTATTGATGATTGCGCTTGGCCTTTATCTGGCGGGGTGGTGGCAAGGGATCTTGTTGCTGGAGCGGCTCGGCGCCAGGCTTTGGCCCCGAATCAAACCGCTGGCGGGCAAGTTTCTCCCCTTTACCTCACCGCTGCAGGCACTGCCCTTTGGCATGGTGTGGGGTTGGCTTCCCTGCGGGCTGGTCTACTCCATGCTGACCTGGAGCGCGGCGGCGGGTTCAGCCAGTGGCGGGGCGCTGATCATGCTCTTTTTTGGCCTCGGCACCCTGCCCACCTTGTTCGCGCTGGGAGGGCTTGCCGATCGCCTGAGATACTGGCTCACCCTGCGCAGTTTGCGCCTTGGTGGTGCCCTGCTGCTCATTTTGTTCGGGGTGCATACCCTGTGGATTGGCATTGCTTCCTTTTGAAACCCTATCCAAAACGGATGAGTTGATGGTAAACTTGTTTGATATAAATCAATTCTTCGTATGAGCCTATGATCCCGGAAAAGAAACCTGGCAGACGTATCCAGAGCGGTGGCTGTGCAATTCATTGCCAGGATTGCAGCATCAGTCAGCTCTGTATTCCCTTCACTCTGAACGACAACGAGCTTGATCAGCTGGACAGCATCATCGAGCGCAAAAAACCGATCCAGAAGGGTGAAGAGCTGTTCAAGGCTGGCGACGAGTTCAAATCGCTCTATGCCATCCGTTCCGGGACCATCAAGTCTTACACCATCACCGAGCAAGGGGATGAGCAGATCACCGCGTTCCACCTCGCGGGTGATCTGGTCGGTTTCGATGCCATCCACAAGCAGGCACACCCCTCCTTCGCCCAGGCGCTGGAAACTGCCATGGTGTGCGAGATCCCGTTTGAAGTGCTCGACGATCTCTCCGGCAAGATGCCCAAGCTGCGTCAGCAGATCATGCGTCTGATGAGCAACGAAATCATGGGCGATCAGGAGATGATCCTGCTGCTCTCCAAGAAAAATGCCGAAGAGCGCCTCGCCGCCTTCCTGCACAATCTGTCGGTGCGCTTCTCCGAGCGCGGCTTCTCCGCCAAGGAGTTCCGTCTCTCCATGACCCGTGGCGATATCGGCAACTATCTGGGGCTGACCGTCGAGACCATCAGTCGTCTGCTCGGCCGCTTCCAGAAGTCCGGTCTTATCAGCGTCAAAGGCAAATACATTACCGTGCTGGATCAGGTCGCCCTTGGCATGATGGCCGGTGCAACCCGACCAGCCTGTGGCTAAGCACACGTCTTAAATCCCGCTTTCTCTGCCGGATCCTTTCCTCTGGAATGTGATCCGGTACGTTCCCGATACCCTCCTCCTGCGCTAAGCTGTAATAGCTAACATTCTGCTGTCATTGGACTTTTCCAAGGAGGAGAAGATGGTCAAATATCAGAATATTCTGGTGGTTATCAATCCAGAAGAGGAGCGTCAAATCGCCCTCGAACGGGCAGTCAAAGTCGCCGAGCTGGACGAAAACGCCCATCTGACCCTGCTGCTCACCATCTATGACTTCTCGTATGAAATGACCGCCATGCTCTCGGTGGACGAGCGGCAAGAGATGCGCGACGGCGTCATTTCACAGCGACGTGAGTGGCTGGACGAGATCCTGACCCCCTATCGCGCACAGGGGATCGCCTGCGAGGTGAAGGTGGTCTGGCACAATCGCCCCTTCGAATGTGTCATTCAGGAGGTACTGGAGCAGCACCACGATTTGGTGGTCAAGGCCACCCACCATCACAGCTTCCTGCAAACCTTCATCTTTACCCCCACCGACTGGCATCTGCTGCGCAAATGCCCCTGTCCGGTGCTGCTGGTCAAGGAGGGTCATTGGCAACGGGGCGGCAATATCATCGCCGCCATCAACTGCTCAAGTGACGATCCGGATCAGAAACTGCTCAATGAACGGATCACCCAGGAGGGGAGCGATATCGCCGAGCTGCTGGGCTCCAACCTCTATCTGGTCAACACCTATCCGGGTACACCGGTCAACGTAGCCATCGAGCTGCCGGAGTTTGACCCCAACGCCTATAACGAGGCTATCCGTAAACATCATGAAAGCCTGCTGCTGAGCCATGCCGACAAGTTCGGGATTGGTCATCTCTGGACCCGGGTAGCAGAAGGACTGCCGGAAGAGGTGTTGCCGGATATGGCCGAAGAGCTCAAGGCAACTTTAATGATCATGGGCTGTGTAGGGCGTACCGGGCTTTCTGCTGCTTTGCTCGGCAATACCGCCGAACATGTGATTGACCGCCTCTCCTGCGACATCCTGATCCTCAAACCGGCGGACTACAGCTGCCCGGTCGACAGTCGTCGCAATCAATCATAAGGTGCCTGGCACCTTGCCCTCCCCCGGGACATGGCTATAATAACGCGCTTATTTGTGTCCCGGGTTTTACGAGCATGCTAGAAGAGCTGAACGCCAAAGAAAAATACAGTTTTAACAAACTGCAGAAGCGCCTGCGGCGCAACGTGGGTCAGGCCATTGCCGACTTCAACATGATTGAAGAGGGCGACAAGGTCATGGTCTGCCTCTCCGGCGGCAAGGACAGCTTCGGTATGCTCGACATACTGATGAGCCTCAAAGCCAGCGCCCCCATCCATTTCGATCTGGTTGCCGTCAACCTGGATCAGAAACAGCCCGGTTTCCCCGAGCATGTGCTGCCCGAGTATCTGAATTCCCTCGGCATCGAGTACAAGATCGTCGAAGAGGATACCTACTCCATCGTCAAGGAGAAGGTGCCGGAAGGCAAAACTACCTGCTCCCTCTGCTCACGGCTGCGCCGCGGTATTCTCTACCGCACCGCCCAGGAGCTGGGTTGCACCAAGATTGCCCTTGGCCACCACCGCGACGACATCCTCGAGACCCTGTTCCTCAACATGTTCTACGGTGGCAAGCTCAAGTCCATGCCGCCCAAGCTGGTGAGCGACGATGGCAAGAACGTGGTGATCCGCCCGCTGGCCTACTGCAAAGAGAAGGATCTGATCCGCTACGCTGACGTCAAAGCCTTCCCCATCATTCCGTGCAACCTGTGCGGCTCGCAGGAGAACCTGCAGCGTCAGGCCATCAAGCAGATGATGCAGGATTGGGATCGCCGCTTCCCCGGTCGTATCGAGACCATGTTCACCGCCATTCAGGACGTGATCCCGAGCCACCTGCTCGATCACAAGCTGTTTGACTTCAAGAGCATCAACCGCGACTCCGGCATCATCGATGGTGGCGACAAGGCGTTTGATCCGCCCGAGATGCCGAAGGCGCCGCTGCTGGATATCGACGAGATGGACATGCTGGATGTGATTGAAGTGCGCTAAGCCGCGCTCACAGGGCAAACGCCACGCAATAAAAAAGGAGCGATCATCGCTCCTTTTTTACTTTCTTGATCTGCCTGTTACCAACGTGACAACACCATCGGCATCAGCCCTTGTGCAGCCAGGGGGTCAGTCGCAGCACGTCACCCTGCAGGCGCAGTTGCCCGGCAGCGAACGCGGCCAGCTGCTCATTGCTCAGCTGCAGGTGGCCTTCCTGCCAGGACAGCGCCTCCTGACGGGCGCCATCAATCAGATAAGCTGTTCCGCTCTGCTGCACCAGGGTAATGCGTACCCCTTCCATCTTCGGCAGGAAGTGCTTGCCGACCATGCCCGCCATCTTGTCGAGCAGCGACTGCATCTGCTGCTGACGGGCCGCCAGCTCGGCCAGCGGCAGCTCGGGTCCGTTCGGCGCATCGGCCATCACCTGTACCGTCATATCGCATGTGGCGTGCTCTTCTTTCAGGCCAACGGTCACGATCCCCTTGTCGAGGTTGAGATCCTCATCAAAAGGCAGGCGCAGTTCGCTATCGACCGTTACCTCGCCCGCCACTTCCTTGCTGTCGGTTGCAACCCGGGCAAAGGTGAGGCCGCAGCGCTGACCATTTTGCGGATCGGTCAGATAAAACCCCAGTCTGGCGTGACCAAACTCCCCTTTGGCAAAGGTCTTCATCTGGCTGTAGAAGGTGCTGTATTGCAGATCCAGCACCGGCTCAGCCAGCGCCAGCCCAGGCAGCAAGAGCGTGGCCAGCAGACTCTGGCGCACAGCCTTGGTCACTCCATATCGACGGGTCATTCAACATCCTTTTGCATCATGCATTGAAATGGTTGGGGCCTTCTGTCACCTCGTTAACCTCTACCCCCACCCCGCAGAGATCCCGATAGAGGATCCCCTTGCAGTTGAAATAGAGCGGTGCCACCCAGATAAGCCCCAACCCCATGGGGATCAGAGCCAGGAAGAAGAGCGCGGTCATCACGCCGTGGAACAGCACAATGCTGGGCCAGCCGCGAGCAAAGAGTTTGAGAGAAACCAGAATGGCCTGGGGCGGCGTCAGGCCACGCTCCAGCACCAACGGGACGGTAAAGAGCAGCCCCATGCCGATCAGGGCCGAGGGGATGAAAGAGAGTACGGCGGGCAATCCCAGCAGATCGAATAGCGGGCCAAACAGGCTGGTGAGCAGACTGCCAAGCAGGCTCAACATACCTAGGCGTACAAAGTGGCGGAAGAAGTCGAACACCTGGTTGGCGCGGGCGCGCACCCCGACCGACTGCTGCAACCCCAGCATATCGAGGGAACTGGTCATGGGGGCCATCACCACCGTCATCAGCAAGCTCAGCACCATGGCCACATTCATCTGGCTGTCATCCCCCAGATAGGGCAACAGCAGCACATTGCTAAGCAGGATCCAGATCGCCGTCACTCCGACAATCGCCAGCAGCAGGCCAAATCCGGTACGGCGGGTCTGTTGCCATCCCTCCTGGATGACCCCTTTCAGATCAAGGCGGTAGCCCTGGTTCAGAGACTGCTCAAGGGAGCCGCCAATACGCATTTTATTACTCAATTGACTATCCAATATCGAAAACGACCAAATCAGGTGGCACATTATAGCGATTTGGTCTGCTATTCGTAGCCGTTTTTCCTGCGCAGTTGCGGCTAATTCGGGCCAAAAAGCCTTTGATTTCATGGATTGGCTGCATAGAATGCGGCCCTCTTTCAACACGATGGCCACTGGCTGGGGTGAGACTGGCGGATGATGAACAATCCACAGGTAATTGTCGCGCTGAACAAGATCAGCAAAAAATACGATGGCAAGGTGATCCTGAGTGACCTTGACCTTGAAATCTATGACGGTGAATTTCTTACCCTGCTGGGCCCTTCCGGCTGTGGCAAGACCACCCTGCTGCGCCTGCTGGCCGGGCTCGAATCGGTCGATGGTGGCACCATCCATCTGGCCGGTGACGAGATCACCCATATCCCCGCCGAACACAGGCACATCAACACCGTGTTCCAGAGCTATGCGCTCTTCCCTCATATGACGGTGTTTGAAAACGTCGCCTTTGGCCTCGAGATGCAGAAAGTGCCTGTCAACGAGATCCGCCAGCGGGTCGAGGAGACCCTCGCCATGGTGCAGCTCACCGAGCTGGCCAACCGCCGCCCGGATCAGCTCTCCGGCGGTCAGCAGCAACGGGTCGCCATCGCCCGCGCCGTGGTCAACAAGCCCCGCCTGCTGCTGCTCGACGAATCCCTCTCGGCGCTCGACTACAAGCTGCGCAAACAGATGCAGAGCGAGCTCAAGGCGCTGCAACGTCGCCTTGGCATCACCTTTGTCTTCGTTACCCATGATCAGGAAGAGGCGCTCACCATGTCTGATCGCATCCTGGTGATGGAAGGCGGCAAGATAATCCAGCGCGGCACCCCGCGCGATATCTACGAATCGCCAGCCAATCTGTTCGTGGCCCGCTTTATCGGCGAGATCAATGTGATGGATGGCAAGCTGATCAGCCAGCGTGAGCCCGGTATCTGGCAAGCGGAGGTAGAGGGGCGCGAATGCCTGCTTCATACCACATTGCCGTTCCAGCCAGACGACAAGGTGCTGGTGCTGCTGCGCCCGGAAGATCTGCGCATTCTCGATCAGGATGACGATCAGAGCGGCGCACTGCGGGGCAATATCCGCGAGCGCAACTACAAGGGGGCGACGCTGGATTCGGTGATCGAGCTCGAAAGTGGCAAACAGCTGCTTATCTCCGAGTTCTTCGACGAGGATGACCCCGACTTTGACTACCGTCTGGGTCAGGAGGTGGCGATCCACTGGGTTGACAGCTGGGAGGTGGTGCTGCCCTATGAGCCTCACTAATCTGCGGGTAGCGCACAGCTTTGCCCACAACGGCTTTCGCAACGGGGCCATCGCGCTGATCCTGGGCTGGCTGACACTGTTTGTCTTCCTGCCCAACCTGATGATCATCGGCGTCAGCTTCCTGACCCGTGACGAGTCCGAGCTTATCGCGCCGCTCTTTACCCTGAGCAACTATGGCCGCCTGCTGGACCCGCTCTATTTCGAGGTGCTGCTCCACTCCCTCTGGCTGGCGCTGCTCGCCACAAGCATCTGCTTGCTGGTGGGTTACCCCTTTGCCTGGCTGCTAGCCCATCTGCCAGCGCGTATCCGCCCGCTGCTGCTGTTTCTGGTGGTGGTGCCGTTCTGGACCAACTCCCTGATCCGCACCTATGCGCTGAAAGTGCTGCTCGGCACCCGGGGGCTGATCAACGGCTGGCTGCTGGATCTGGGGCTTATCGAGCGGCCGCTGCAGATGATGTATACCGAGGTGGCCGTCATCATCGGACTGGTCTATGTGCTACTCCCCTTTATGGTGCTGCCGCTCTACTCCAGCATCGAAAAGCTGGATAGCCGTTTGCTGGAGGCGGCGCGAGATCTCGGCGCCAACGGCTGGCAGCGGCTGATGCGGATCATTCTGCCCCTCACCCTGCCAGGCATCATCGCCGGTTGTCTGCTGGTGTTCCTGCCCGCCATGGGGATGTTCTATGTCTCCGACTTGCTGGGCGGCGCCAAGCACTTGCTGATTGGCAACCTGATCAAGACCCAGTTCCTCAACAGCCGTGACTGGCCCTTTGGTGCGGCCATCAGCGTGATGCTGACGGTACTGATGGCACTGTTGGTCTACTGCTACTGGCGGGCGGGCAAGCTGCTCAGCAAGAAGGGGGAGCTGGCATGATGCGCGTACTGAAGGCTCTGTTCTTGCTGCTGGTGTTTGGCTATCTCTATGTACCCATCGGAGTGCTGATCGCCAACTCCTTCAACCTGTCGAAATATGGCATCGACTGGCGCGGCTTTACCCTGGGCTGGTATGAGAAGCTGTTTGCCAGCGCCAGCCTGATGCAGGCGGCCCAGCACTCCCTGACCATCGCCGCCCTCACCGCCACCGCAGCCACCCTGATCGGCACCCTCACCGCCGTGGCGCTGTTTCGCTATCGCTTTCGCGGCAAGCAGTACGTGAGCGGCATGCTGTTCGTGGTGATGATGTCCCCCGATATCGTGATGGCCATCTCCCTGCTGACCCTGTTTGTAGTGACCGGCATTGCGCTCGGCTTCTGGTCGCTACTGATTGCCCACATCACCTTCTGCCTGCCGTTCGTGGTGATCACCGTCTACTCGCGGCTGTGTGGCTTCGATGTGCGGATGCTGGAGGCAGCGCGGGACCTGGGGGCTGGCGAGTGGATCATCCTGCGCCGCATCATACTGCCGCTGGCGCTGCCGGCGGTGATGGCGGGCTGGCTGCTCTCCTTTACCCTGTCGCTGGACGACGTGGTGGTGAGCTCCTTTGTTACCGGCCCAGCCTACGAGATCCTGCCGCTCAAGATCTACTCCATGGTCAAGGTGGGGGTCTCCCCCGAGGTCAACGCCCTGGCCACCCTGATGCTGGTCGCCTCCCTCGGGATGGTGCTGCTGGCGCAACTGTTACTGCGTAAACGGCAGGGTTGACCCAGCCTGTTTCGTCCCCGCCATCTTTGGCGAACTCTGTCACGGTGGGCCGCAAGGCCCCATAACCCCAAGGAGTTGTTGATGACAATCCAACACAAGGCCGGCGCCCTGCTGGCAGCCGCCCTCACCCTCACCACCCCGCTGCTGAGCCAGAGTGCTCACGCGGCCGACGACAAGGTGGTCTACTTCTACAACTGGTCGGAATATGTGCCGGACGGCCTGCTGGAGCAGTTCCAGCAAGAGACCGGTATCAAGGTGATCTACTCCACCTACGAATCCAACGAGACCCTCTACGCCAAGCTGAAAACCCATGGCGACGGCTATGACGTAGTGGTGCCCAGCACCTACTTCATCTCGAAAATGGCCAAAGAGGGGATGCTGCAGCCGCTGGATCGCGCCCAGCTGCCCAACTTCAAGCACCTCGACCCTACCCTGCTCAACCACGAGTACGACCCGGACAACCGCTACTCCATCCCCTATATCTGGGGCGCAACCGGGATCGGCACCAACACTGACATCATCGAGCAGCCGGTGACCAGCTGGAAGCAGCTCTGGGCACCGGAGTGGAAAGAGAGCCTGCTGCTGATGGACGATGCCCGCGAGGTGTTCCATATCGCGCTGGTGCAACTGGGCTACAGCCCCAACACCCAGGACAAGGCGCAAATTGCCGAAGCGTTCGAATACCTGAAAAAGCTGATGCCCAACGTCAAGGCGTTCAACTCCGACAACCCGGCCGACCCCTTTATCGCCGGTGAGGTCAATATCGGCATGCTGTGGAACGGCTCGGCCTACGGCGCCCAGCGCGAATACCCCTCCATCCAGATGACCTACCCCGTAGAAGGCGCCGTGCTCTGGATGGACAATCTCGCCATCCCGGCCAAGGCCAAGCATGTGAAAGAGGCCCACGCCCTGATCAACTTCCTGATGCGCCCCGATGTGGCCGCCAAGGTGGCCGAGGCGATTGGCTACCCTACTCCGGTCAAGGATGCCATTCCCCTGCTCACCCCGGCGTTTCGCAATAACCCCATGGTCTTCCCGAGCGACGAGATCAAGCGCAAAGGAGAGTTCCAGTCCGATGTGGGTGATGCCTCCCGCCTCTACGAGCAGTACTTCCTGCAGTTGAAAGCCATGGTGGCCAAAGCCGGTTAAGTCAGCGGTTAATCGGCCCTGACGGGGTTAATGGATTAAGGGAGCAATCGCTCCCTTTTTCATCTTCACCTCTTCGATGCCTAAACACGACAGCACACCGATCGACACATGGCGCGCCTCGTGTCTGGCCTCCATCAAGCTGGCCCATCGGCTCGAAAATGAGGCCAATAAAGACGCCGAGAAAATCAACCCAATGTACCAGCCAGGACCACACCAGATAGTGGCTGACCACTGAGTGTTTTTTGCGTGACCTCAAGGAAGAAGATTAACGCCCAAGAATGAACATATATGTGCACATATGTATAAATGTGTACATGTGTGCGCATTTCTTCTACACTAAACTCAAGTTAACATTTCACGCGCCAGACAGCCGTCTGGCGCTGACTATAGTAAGGAGGACATATGGCCAACACTGCACAAAAAGCCCTGAAAAATGGCGCCATTGACCCCAGTAAGGCACTGCCTGTGGTATTCCGTATCCTGGATAAGTGGCACTGCAATACAGATGAACAGCTGAAACTTCTTGGCATTTCATCCCGTTCAACATTGAACAAATACAAAGAGTCAAACGGCGGGATCCGTCTGACCGTGGATATGCAAGAACGGATGAGCTACATCCTCAATATCCATAAGTGTCTGAGGATGCTGTTCAGTGCCGACGACAGCATCTACGGCTGGGTGCGCAAACCCAACAGCCATCCCTTCTTTGCCGGGCGCAGCGCGATGGACATTATGAACGCTGGCCGCGTGGCTGATTTGTATGAAGTGGCCACCCGTCTGCATGCCTGGCGCGGGGGTATGGCCTGATGCAAGAGCCGCCACTGATTGAACTCAAGGGGGAGCGAGCCTATCGGATCATTCCAAGCCGCTACCCCACCATCGATCTCTATGAAGACGTAGCTAATGCGGACGAACTGGAGGCCGTCTGGGCCATAGAGTCACTGACCAATGATCGGTTGAATGAAGCGGCGGGTAATCTGTCGTTGGTACCGAAAGAGGATTGGTTGGTCGGGCTAAATGGCAGCAGCTATGTGATGGCAGCCTTCACCCATATCAACCCGGAAGGAGCCCGATTCACCACTGGCGATTTTGGCGGTTACTACTGCGCCCCCCTGCTCGATACTGCCATCAAAGAGACTGTGTATCACCAAGAGCGCATGTTCGGCTACACCAACGAACCCGCTCAGAAAGTACAGATGCGGGTGCTCTATACCGAGTTCAACGCCAATCTGGTCGATATCACCAGCGCGGAATTTCTCTCCACCCCGCTTTATCACGCAACCAACTATGGTCAATCCCAAGCTTTCGCCCAAGAACAGAAAACCAAGGGGATAGACGGTATCCACTACCGTTCTGTGCGCCACAGCGGTCATAACTGCCATGTGCTCTATCGCCCCCGTCTGGTCACCAAGATCCACCAAGCCCAGCATCTGGAATACCACTGGAATGGCAGTGCCATCGCCAATGTGTTGGAAATTAAGCTATATGGGGAATAAGGTTCTGTCTTATTGATAATAATTGCGGTGCTCCCCTTCAAGCCTGAAAGGATCATCGCAAAAAGGATCTGTATTCCCGCACACGGGCATCAGTCTTCCACCTGCATGATTTCTCACAGATAGAGTGCATCGCGAGGCGGGAGCGCTATTGCCCCCCCAGTCCTTTCAGTACCAACTTGCCACCCCTCAGTCGTCAGCGATGCCATCAAGCTCAGCAACATCTGGTTCGAGGTTTTGGCCAAGGGGTTTAGGGTGTGGGCAAACAGCAAAGCGGCCAAAGTCGATTAATTCTGCACTTTTTCATCACCCCTCAGGGGTGTAGATTGGTTGGGGGGCAAGCGTTGCCCCCTCTCTTTTTTCATGACCCTCCGTGGTGTTACGCGAAACAATCTTTCGCCGATATTGCGGGTGGCCTGAGCCAATCAGGAGTATTCATGTCCGATCTGACCCTCTATTTCGCTCCCGGCACCTGCGCCATGGCCGTGCAGATTGCCCTGCTGGAAGCAAATGCCCCGTTCCAACCCCGTCTCGTCAACCTCGCCGCAGGGGAGCAGCGTGATCCTGCGTATCTTGCCATCAACCCCAAAGGGCGGGTGCCTGCCCTTGTCACCGAGCAGGGCACCCTGACCGAGACACCGGCCCTGCTGCTTTATGTGGCACAGCGCTTCCCCGATGCCAAACTGGCGCCGCTGGACAACCCGTTCCTGCTGGCCCGCATGCAGGAGGTCAACAGCTTCCTCGCCTCCACCGTGCATGTCTCCCACGCCCACGGTCGCCGTGGCAGCCGCTGGGCCGATGACGAGCAGGCCATTGCCGCCATGCAGCAGAAAGTCGCCAGCAATATGCGCGATGGCTTTGCCCAGATTGAGCAGCACTATCTGGCAGGCCCCTGGGTGCTGGGCGAGCAGTTCAGCGTGGCGGATATCTATCTGTTCGTGGTCGCGGGCTGGCTGAAAAGCGATGGGGTCGAGATCAGTGAATTCCCCAAGGTTGCCGATCATTATCAGCGCATGCTGAGCCGTCCGGCGGTCGCCAAGGCACTGGCCAACTAACCATAAAATCAATAGCTCGATAAATAACAAGGGTGTCAGGGCTCTGCTGACACCCTTCCTGCCGCCTCCCCTGCACTTCTTCTCCCGCCTTTGAGATCGTTTTCACATTTCCGTGGTTTTGCCGTGGCCCTTCCTTAGTAAAAAGCCTATCTTTGCGCCATGACGCAACCGGTTGCGTAACCGGTTGCCTAGCGGTTCACAGATTGACGGGCCAAGGCCTGATGAGGTGCTGTATGAAACGAGGCGTACTGCTCAATGCTCCCCTGAGTGCTCTGATGGCACAGATGGGCCACACCGACGAGATCACCGTCTGCGATGCAGGCTTGCCCATTCCGGCAGGTCCGGAGCGGATCGATCTGGCGCTGATGGCGGGGACGCCCAGCCTTGAAACCATACTGACCGCCCTGCTCACCGATCTGGTGGTGGAGAAGGTGATCATGGCAAGCGAGATCAAGCAGATCAGCCCCGCCGCCCATCAGGCGCTGGTCGATCAGCTTGAGGCCCACGCAGCCGCCCAGGGCAAGCCCATCGCCATCGAATACTGTCTGCATGAGGAGTTCAAAACCCGATCCCGTCAGAGCAAGGCGATCGTGCGCAGCGGCGAGGTGACTCCCTACGCCAACCTGATCCTCTGCGCCGGTGTGGCGTTCTGACATTCTTCAAAGAAGGCCTCTTCAAGGAAGCTGCAAATGAGCACAACCTCCCCCCTCTCACCCATTCTGGAGCTGACCGGGATCGTCAAGACCTTCCCCGGTGTGCGCGCCCTCGACGAAGCGGGTCTGCGGGTCTATCCGGGCCAGGTGATGGCCCTGCTCGGTGAAAATGGCGCCGGCAAATCCACCCTGATGAAGGTGCTGACCGGCATCTATCAGGCCGATGCGGGCAGCGTCAGCTACCGCGGTCAGTCGGTCCACTTCAAGGGCCCCCGCGACTCTCAGGATCAGGGGATCAGCATCATCCATCAGGAGCTGAACCTGCTGCCGGAGTTGTCGATTGCCGCCAATATCTTCCTGGGGCGCGAACCCCGTACCCGTTTTGGCAGCATCGATCACCAACAGCTGCGCGAGCGGGCAAGCGGCCTGCTGGCGCGACTTGGTGTCAAGCATGGGCCGGATACCCGGCTCGGGGATCTCTCCATCGGCGAACAGCAGATGGTGGAGATCGCCAAGGCGCTGTCGTTCGATGCCAGCGTCATCATCATGGACGAGCCGACCGATGCGCTGACCGATACCGAGACCGAGCAGCTGTTCAAGGTTATCCGCGAGCTGCGCGAACAAGGCTGCGGCATCGTCTATATCTCCCACCGCCTCAAGGAGATCTTCGAGATCTGCGATCGGGTCACTGTGCTGCGCGATGGCAAGTGGATCGGCGAGAAGGCGGTGAGCGATCTGGATGAAGACAAGATCATCGAGATGATGGTGGGCCGCCGACTGGAAGAACAGTACCCGCGTCTTGAGCGCGAGCTTGGTCCCGTCAGCCTGCAGGTGAAGGATCTGGCCGGTCCCGGCGTGCGCGGGGTGAGTTTTTCCCTGCGTCAGGGGGAAATTCTGGGCTTTAGCGGCCTGATGGGCTCCGGCCGCACCGAGCTGATGAAGCTGATCTACGGCGCCAGCCCCATCAGCGCCGGTGAAGTGCAAGTTGACGGTCATGCTCTGGTGCCCAAAAGCCCGGCCGATGGGCTGGCCGCAGGCATCGCCTATATCTCCGAGGATCGCAAGGGGGATGGGCTGGTGCTGGAGCTGTCGGTGCGCGAAAACATGAGCCTGTGCGCCCTCGACGAGTTCATCAGCAACGGCAAGATTGACGGCAAGGCCGAACGGCAGGCGGTGAGCGACTATGTGCGCCTGTTCAACATCAAGACCCCGAGTCAGGATCAGCTGATAAAGCTGCTTTCCGGCGGCAACCAGCAGAAGGTGGCCATCGCCAAAGGGCTGCTGACCCGGCCCAAAGTGCTGATCCTCGACGAGCCGACCCGCGGCGTCGACGTGGGGGCGAAGAAGGAAATTTATCAGCTGATCAACCAGTTCAAGAAGGAGGGGATGAGCATCATTCTGGTCTCCTCCGAAATGCCGGAAGTGCTCGGCATGAGTGATCGCATCATGGTGATGCACGAAGGGCGCATCAGCGCAGAGTTCAACACCCGCGACGCCAATCAGGAGAAGCTGATGGCGGCGGCAGTCGGTAAACAGTGGCAAGCAGAGCAAGAGGCATCCCAATGACAACCCAAACCCTTTCCCGCCGTGGCGTCATGAGCAAGGCGTGGTGGATCGAGAACAAATCCCTGGTCGCGCTGCTGGTCCTGATTGGTGTGGTCTCTTTCCTGAGCCCCAACTTCTTCACCGCCGACAACCTGCTCAACATCCTGCGCCAGACCTCGGTCAACGCCATCATGGCAGTCGGCATGACGCTGGTTATCCTCACCGCCGGCATCGATCTGTCGGTCGGCTCGGTGCTGGCCCTGTGCGGCGCGCTGGCCGCGACCATGGTCGCTATGGAGCTGCCGATCTGGCTGGTGGTGCCCCTCACTCTGGGGGCCGGTGCCCTGCTTGGCGGCGTCAGCGGCCTCATCATTGCCAAGGGCAAGGTGCAGGCGTTTATCGCCACCCTGGTCACCATGACCGCCCTGCGCGGCATCACCATGGTCTATACCGAGGGTCGCCCCATCTCCACCGGTTTCAGTGACGGCGCCGATCACTTCGCCTGGCTCGGTACCGGTTACCTGTTCGGTCTGCCGGTACCCATCTGGCTGATGGCCATCGTCTTCCTGCTCGCCTGGTTCATGCTCAACCACACCCGTCTCGGTCGCTACATCTACGCGCTGGGCGGTAACGAGTCTGCCACCCGCCTCTCCGGCATCAATGTGGATCGGGTGAAGCTGGCGGTGTATGGTCTGTGCGGCGCACTCTCGGCGCTGGCTGGGCTTATCGTTACTTCTCGCCTCTCCTCTGCCCAGCCGACGGCGGGCATGGGTTACGAGCTGGATGCCATCGCTGCGGTGGTGCTGGGCGGAACCAGCCTGATGGGCGGCAAGGGCCGCATCATGGGCACCCTGATAGGTGCCTTGATCATCGGTTTTCTCAACAATGCCCTCAACCTGCTCGACGTATCGTCCTATTACCAGATGATCGCCAAGGCCAGCGTGATCTTGCTTGCCGTGATGATCGATAACAAAAGCAACCGTTAATAAGACAAGCCACACACAAGGAATGAAATGATGAAAAAGCTCAATACCCTGCTCGCTGCCGCCATCATGTCCGTGCTGGGCACTGCCCAGGCCGCCGATCAAACCCTGGCGATGGTGGTCTCCACCCTCAACAACCCCTTCTTCGTCACCATGAAAGAGGGTGCAGAAGCCAAAGCCAAGGAGCTTGGTTACGAGCTGGTGGTGCTGGATTCCCAGAATGACCCGGCCAAAGAGCTCTCCAACATGGAAGATCTCACCGTGCGCAAGGTCGGCGCCATCCTGATCAACCCGACCGACTCCGAAGCAGTCGGCAACGCCATCCGTCTGGCCAACCGCGCCAACATTCCGGTGCTGACCCTGGACCGCGGCGCCGCGCAAGGCGAGGTGAAAGCCCACATCGCCTCCGACAACGTGGCGGGCGGCAAGCTGGCCGGTGACTTCATCACCGAAAAACTGGGTACCGGTGCCAAGGTGATCCAGCTGGAAGGGATTGCCGGTACCTCCGCCGCCCGCGACCGTGGCGAAGGTTTTGCCCTGGCCGTGGCAGCCAACAAGCTGCAGGTACTGGCTTCCCAGCCTGCCGACTTTGACCGCACCAAGGGTCTGAACGTCATGGAAAACCTGCTGGCAGCCCACCCGACCGTACAGGCCGTGTTCGCCCAGAACGACGAGATGGCGCTGGGTGCCATCCGCGCGGTGCAGGCTGCCGGTAAAGAGGTGATGATCGTCGGCTTCGACGGCACTGACGATGGCAAAGCCGCCGTTGCCAAGGGTAAACTGGCCGCCACCGTGGCCCAGCAACCTGCCCTGATCGGTGCCATCGGCGTCGAGACTGCCGACAAGGTGCTCAAGGGTCAGCCGGTCGAGAAATCCATCCCGGTTCCGCTGCAAGTGGTCAGCAAATAAGTGCACAAGGGGGAGGCTCGCCTCCCCTTTTTCCCCTCAGTCGCGGTGCCTCCCGGCTTGAGCTCACTCAGTCATTGTGTTCAAGCCAAGATGCATCAGGAGTAGTCAACATGAAACGTCTCGTCGTTCTGGGCAGTGTCAATGCAGACCATGTGCTGCGCGTTCCCCACTTTCCTCGCCCGGGTGAAACCCTGACCGGTCACAGCTATCAGGTGGTCCCGGGTGGCAAGGGGGCCAATCAGGCGGTTGCTGCCGCCCGTCTCGGCGCCCCGGTCTCCTTTATCGCCCGTATCGGTGATGACGCCATCGGCCACCAGATGAAAACCGGCTTTGCCAAAGATGGCATCGACGTCAGTGCCGTCGAGCTCGACGACACCCTGCCCACCGGTATCGCCATCATCTATGTCAGCGATGAGGGGGAGAACAGCATCGGCATCTCCGCCGAAGCCAACGGTGCCATCACCCCTGCCGTGGTGAAAAACCACGAAGCGATGATTGCCGACGCCCATACTCTGCTGCTGCAGCTGGAAGTGCCGCTGGAGAGCGTCCATGAAGCTGCACGTTTGGCGCGTGCCCACGGCACCCGGGTGGTGCTCAACCCCGCCCCTGCCCGTCCGCTCTCCGCTGAGCTGTTGGCGCTGGTGGATCTCATCACCCCCAACCAGACCGAAGCGGAACTGCTGACCGGCGTCAAAGTCACCGACGAAGCCAGCGCCCGCGAGGCGGCCACCCGTTTCCACCAGATGGGCATTGCGGATGTGATGATCACCCTGGGCTCCCAGGGGGTCTATTGCAGCAACGCCAAGCAGCAGCAACTGATCCCGGGTTTTCGGGTGAAAGCGGTCGACACCACGGCTGCTGGCGATACCTTCAACGGCGCCCTGCTGGCCGCCGAGCTGGCCGGGGCCGACTTCAACGGCGCAGTGCGCTTTGCCCACGGCGCAGCGGCGCTCTCTGTCACCCGGTTTGGCGCCCAGAGCTCCATCCCGAGCAAGCAGGAGGTTGACGCCTTCCTGCTTGAGCAGAGTGCACAGGGGCACTGATGGCCAATATCAAGGAGGTGGCGGCGCTGGCGGGGGTCTCTACCACCACCGTCTCCCATGTCATCAACGAGACCCGCTTCGTGGCCGAGGAGACCCGTGAGCGGGTCTTCGCCGCCATGCGCGATCTGAACTACGCCCCGAGCCTGGTGGCCCGCAGCCTCAAGGTGAAGGAGACCAACAGTATCGGCATGCTGGTCACCACCTCCAGCAACCCCTTCTTTGCCGAAGTGGTGCGCGGGGTGGAGCGCTACTGTTTCGAGCAGGGCTACAACCTGATGCTGGGCAACACCGAGGGGCAGGCCGAGACGGCGCTCTCCTACCTCAAGATGATGTTGCGCAAGCGGGTCGATGGCCTGCTGATCATGTGCAGCGAGGGCCAACAAGAGGTGTTCAACCAGCTCGACTGGCTCAAGAGCCTGCCGGTGGTGGTGATGGATTGGGGGCTGGTCAGCGAGGATGTGGATCTTATCGCCGACAACTCCTTCCACGGCGGTTATCTCGCAACCCGCCATCTGATTGAGCTGGGCCATACCGCTATCGGCTGCATCTCCGGCCCCCAGAGCCGTGCCCCCGCCAACCAGCGCCAAGCTGGCTTTGAGCAGGCGCTGCAGGAGGCGGGTCTCACGATCAATCCGGAGTGGATCCAGGAGGGAGACTTTGATTGCGCCAGCGGTTTTGCCGCCATGGAGCGGCTGCTGGCACTCCCTTCGCGCCCCACCGCTCTCTTTGTCTGCAACGACATGATGGCGATGGGAGCCATCAGTGCCGCTCATCAGGCGGGCATTGTGATACCGCGGGATCTCTCCATCGTCGGCTACGACAACGTGGCGCTGGCGCAATACCTCTCGCCGCCGCTCACTACCGTCAACCAGCCCAAAGAGGAGCTGGGACGGCTGGCCGTCACCCGCCTGCTGGCGCGCATCAACGGCGAGGCGGTGGAGAATCACCTGATCACCGTCGACCCGGATCTGGTGATCAGGCAATCCTGCGCCCCCCTGCCCGCGCAATCGTAACGGGCACCCGCTATCGGACAAAAACGCCGCGGAAAACAAAATCACCACACAACAAAAAGGCGACTCCCCGAGTCGCCTTTTGCTTTTCTGCTATCCCTAGTACCTAGCGTTCACGCATCTCCATCCAGTTGTGCCCCTCGACCTGCCGGGGCTGATGGATGCCGCACGCCTCCAGCAACTCATCGACATAGGCGGGCACCAGCAGAGAGGCGGGGCCATAGCGCTTCTCGTCAAACTGGCTACCCACCTCGCTCGGCTCGAGATTGAGCTCGATGGTGTGCGCACCGTTGAGGCCCGCCTCATGGACAAACCCGGCGGCCGGATAGACAGCCCCCGAGGTGCCGATGGAGATAAAGAGATCGCACTGGGCCAGCGCGCTGTAGATCCGATCCAGCCCGAGCGGCATCTCGCCAAACCAGACCACATGGGGGCGCATCGGCTGGGGAAACTGGCAGCAGGAGCAGAGCTCGTCCTGATGGAGATCGCCGCGCCACTCGATCACCTGACCAGACTCGGGGCAGCGGGCCTTGAGCAGCTCGCCGTGCATATGGATAAGGTTCTTGCTGCCCGCACTCTCGTGCAGATTGTCGATGTTCTGGGTCACCAGGGTGACCGTGCCGGGCAGCAGTCGCTCGAGGCGAGCCAGCGCATAGTGGGCCGGATTGGGGTGAACCTGGGGCTGTTGCAGCTGTTTGCGGCGAGAGTTGTAAAAGCGCAGCACCAGATCGGGATCCCGGGCATACCCTTCGGGGGTCGCCACATCCTCGACCCTGTGCTCTTCCCACAAACCGTCGCAGGCGCGAAAGGTCTTGATGCCGGATTCCGCCGATATCCCCGCTCCGGTCAGGATCACGATATGTTTATATGACTGCGCCATAAGCTGCTCCGTCTATCCCCGCACAATAAATGTGACCTTAGCACAGGGAAAAAAGTGTCACTATTCGCCCTTGGTCTTAAGCGGCGCCGCTGGCGGCACGGACAACCAGGCGTCCAGTACCGACAGATCCAGCCTGACAAACACCATCTCCCGCCCGGTCACCAGCGTCAGCGGCAAGCCAAGGCGCTTGAGCAGGGTCAGCATGGGACGATTCTGGGCCAGCACTTCCGCCGTCCACTCGCGGATCCCGTCCGCCCTGGCCAGCAACGCCAGCGCCAGCAGAATGCGCCGCCCCGCCCCCTTGTGCTGAAAGTGATCCGCCACGATGCAGGAGAACTCCGCCCGATCGGGATGAAGACGGCGGCGGATCGATTGCGCCTGCGCCAACGGCTCACCAGCGAGATCGGTCAACAGCAGCGAGATCTGATGTTCGGGATGGTAATTGAGAAATTGCGCGACCTGTTCCGGTAGCGGCGCCCGTTTCGGGCGCATAAAGCGCAGATAGATGCTCTCTTCGCTAAGCGCATCATAGGCCGCCAGTATGCGGGCTGGCGCCACACCGTGCAGCTCGCGCAGCAAGCAAGGCACCCCTGATATCTGCATCGCCAATGGCAGCGCGGCCCGGGATTCTGGATGGGGCCAACCCTCCAGCCCTTTGCCAAGGCGCTCCCGATGCATGGGCCAGCAGAGGTAGCGCGCCATGGCTTACCAGCGCCCCGTGATACCGCGCTCTCGCCACAGGTCGACATCGAGCAGGTTGTAAGGGTCATCCAGATAGACGGCGATCCCCAGCTCCCGAACCCGGGCCATAAAGCGTCCCAGCAGGGAGTCGCCAGTCAAGGACTCCATCTCCGGCAGGATCCCCTGCCCCAGCAGCAAGGCTTGCAGCGGCAGACGCTCCAGCAGATCGAATGGCAGATGCTGGCTGTTGTCGAGCAGCAGCGCCAGCTTGCTCCCAGCCAGACTGGCTTGCAGCACCAGTGCGAAGCGGTCGGCATTGCCGAGCAGGTGATCACGCCGGTGGATCAGCAAGGTCAATTCGGATGGCGCACGCGACTGCTCCGCCAGCCACTCCTTGAGGGCATCCCAGCGGCTGGGCAAACCCGTCACCGCCAGCCAGACCGGATGTGGAGTCGCGGGGCTGGAGAGCAGACCAAGCTGGCCTTGCACCTCCCCCTGCCAACTACGAATAGTGCGGCGCTGGCCACTCAAGCGCTGCTGACGCAACGGCCCCAGATAGAGTCGGCGCAGCAACCTGAGCAACGCATCACAGTCGAGGGGCTTGGCCAGCGCCGCCAGAATATTGAAACCGGCATCGTGCAGCAGCCGACGGGCACCGTCGATCAGCGTCTGCTCATGGGCAGAAAGCAGCACGATGGGCAACCCCTCTTGCTGCAACCGGGGCTGGCTCATCAGCAGGCTGATGGCATCCTGCTCCACCAGACTGAGATCGCACACCAGCAGGCGAGTATCGCCCGCCGCCAGTGCGGCAAGGCAGGCCGCCTCATCCTGCACCCACTGGCAGGAGAGCCCCAGCGCGGCGATGGTTTGCTGCAACTGCATCCCCTGAAACGGGTGATCCTCGAGCAGCACTATCTTGTTGGCCGCCAGCCAGCAGCACCAGTCACGGTAACTGGCCGCGAGCCCTCCCAACCAATCCTCGCCGATGGCATAAATCCCCTGATGCGACTGCATCTGGGGAAAATAGTCTGCCTGCTGATGAGCGGCGGGATCGTAAAGCGCGATGGCGCCAGCCGCAAACAGCCCTTCCCACTGCCAGCAGGCATCCGGTTGAGTGCGGTGCAGCGTCACATAGGAGGGTAGTGTCGTGGCGCTGGCCAGTGCATGAGAGACGCCATCAAGGGCATAGAGCACGATGGGGCAAAATCCTGCCGCCTCGTGCTCTTCCGCATCGAGCAACGCCAGTAATTCTTCATCAGTGATGATCATCTTGAGCCCTCTTTGAAAACTGCTGGCTGAACTCATCCAATGCCCGGTTCAATCTGGCTTGCAGCGCCGGATGGGGCGCTTGCTGCCACTCTTCAATGACCGCCACCAACGCAGTCGCCCCTACCATTCTGGCGGCCCCCTTCAACTTGTGTAAAGCAGCATTCACGCCAACTTCATCTTCTTCTGCGCAACAGCGCTCAAGTTCGGCCAAATCATCACGGGTCGCCTTCAGATAAAGGGCGGCCAGTTCATCGGTCAGCAGCGAGACAACCGGTGTCGGGGCGACGGCATTGCCCCCTGCTCTGGCAATATGACGCAGCAAGGTCGCCAGCTCCTTGAGGGCGACCGGCTTGTCCAGATGGCCATCGCAACCACAGGATTGCAGCTCATTGGCAGCCTGTTCGCTGAGATCCGCGGTGATCACATAAACCGGCAGACGGGCCCAACGGTCAGATTGGCGCAACGCTCTGCACAGCTCGGCGCCGTTCATCACCGGCATCTGCAGATCGGTCAGCACAAAGTCCACCTCGTGCTGCGCCAGCAGATCCAGCGCCAACTGCCCGTTTGCGGCAGTGATGACGCTGGCACCGAGTTGCCCAAGTTGCAGGCTGATCAGCTCGCGATTGACATCGTGATCTTCCACCAACAGGACCCGCATGCCAAGCCCGGGCTGGGTACCGGCGATCGGCTGTTCAGGGGTTAATCGCGGTTGCAGCAGGGTAATGATGGTGCCGGGTACCCAGGACTCCCCCTGCCAGGCCCAATAGTAGAGGCCCTGTTCGTCCACCTCCGCTTGCAGCGTATCCACGGCGTTGCTGACGGTGGCGATCCCCAACCGGCTGAGCCAGGGCGAAAGGGCCTCTGCCTCATCGTGAGGTAAAGAGAGCGCCAGTTGCCGCACTCTGGGCTGCCACTCCGGCTCCTGCGCCACCCGTTTGAGGGGTAACTCGCAGAAGAAGCGGCTGCCGCCACCGACGCGCCCCTCGACATCGATAAGGCCGCCCATCTGCTCGATCAGCTGCTTGCAGATCGCCAGACCAAGGCCGGTGCCTGGTGCCCGCAGTTGCCCTTCAACGGCAAACTGTTCGAATGGCATAAAGAGCGTGGGGCGCATCCTGGCGGTGATCCCCGGTCCCTGATCATCGACCCCGAAGCGCAGGATCGCGTCTGCCAGCTCGGCCCACAGCACCACCTCCCCACGCTGGCTGAACTTGATGGCATTGGAGAGCAGATTGTGAAGCACTTGCCGTACCCGGTGAGGGTCGAGGGTCTGCAAGGCAGGCAGCGCCGGATCCAGCTGCAAGCGCAGTTGCAATCCCTTGGCCCGCGCCTTGGTCCAGTGCACCGCCGCCACGTGCTCGCACAGCTCGGCAAAATCGGTAGGCTGGGGTGAGAGGGAGAGTTGACGGCTTTCATTGCGGCTAAAATCGAGCACATCGTTGAGCAGGCCAAGCAGCTCGTCCCCCGCCTGCCGTACCCGCGCCAGTGCCGACCCTTGTTCCTGTGACAACGGCGTCGTGGCCAACCACTCCAGCAGGCCGAGAATGGCATTCATCGGCGTGCGGATCTCGTGACTGATAGCAGCCAGAAAACGGCCCTTGGCCTGTACCGCCTGCTGCGCCTGCTCATGAGAGTGCTGCAATGCCTGATCCTGCTCGACCCGGGCGGTGGCATCCTGCATCACCGCATAGATCCGCCACCCCTGCGGCTGACTGCGGCCACGGCCATAGAGCTGCAACCAGCGCACGCCCTTGGTGGGATGGTGATAACGCAGGGTGAATGCGAAGGGTTTGCCTGCCTGCAACATGGCGAACATCTCGCGCCGCACCCGGCTACGATCCTCGCGCTCCAGCATAGCGAGCACCCGTTTCGGCTCACGGCGGATCTGCTGGCTCGCCAGCCCCAGCAGCTCGTAACAGCCGCGGCTGATAAACTCGATGGCCCCCACCCGCCCCCGCTCGAACATAAACTGCAGCACCACGCCGGGCACGGTATTGGTCAGGGCGCGCAGACGGCGCTCTGCCTGACGCAGGAAACGGGCCTGCTCACGCAGCACACTGATATCCGACAGGGCGATGAGATCGGTGGCGGGCGCCTGCTTGTCCAGCCGCAGTGGATGCTGGGCATAGGCGAAGACCTGATCCCCCAGCACCAGCTCCCCTTCGCTCTTCTGGGGCTGTACCGGCGGCAACATCAGCTGCTGCGAGTAGCGCAGGGCCAGACGTCGCCCCTGCTTGTTGGATTTGATCACCTTGCCCTCACTGTTGCGCAGATAGACGGGCACCGGCAGCGCCTGAAACATGGTTTCGCGCAACTCGCTCTCGATGGCCAGCGCCTTCTCGGCGGCGTGACGCTGGGCCACTTCCCGTGCCAGTTGCTGGCGAGAACGCCAGATCCCGCCGATGACGATACCGCTGATCAGCAGTGCCATGGCGATGGAACCAAACCAGGCGGCATAGCTCACGCCGGGCTGCTGCACGACGAGCAAGCGGCGCCAGCGCTGGTTAAGCTCATCGATCTGGGTGCTGGTCAGGGCCATCAGGTTGCGATCCATCACCCCGGCCAGCTCGGTCTGGTCTTTGTTGATGGCAAAACCCAGGCCGAAGCGATCCTCCAGCTCCTCGATATCGAGCCCTTCCAGCAGGTTGGTGCGCTGGGGATATTGCAGCTGATAAAGCTCGCTTAGCATGGCGTCAGCCTTGCCCTGTTTGATCACCGCCAGCCCTTGTTCCAGTCCATCGGTACGAAGCCACTCCTGATCACCGAGCAGGGCGAGCAGGGAGGGATCGTAGAGGGATTCCGGCACCAGAATGCGCTGGCGCTTGAGCTGGGTGATGTGATCGGCGACCACCTTGCGCTTGCTGATCAAGGCAAACCGGTTGATGGAGATCGTCCGGCTAAAGATGAATTCGTCCGTCAGTGCCGGGGACTCCGGTAAACCGGCCATCATGTCGGCCTCACCGCGGCGCAGCTTTTCTATCGCCTCAGCCTTGCTGGCGGCAGCCACCAACTGGTATTTCAGGCCGGTCTCCTGGGTGACCCAGCGCAGCACATCCGCACTCCACCCTTTCGCCTCCCCCAGCTCATTGACGCCGCTATAGGGCATCAACTCGGGATTAACCACCAGACGGACGGTGCGCCCCCGGCCAGAGAGCCAGGCCTGTTCGGTATCGCTGAAGTGCAACTGGTTGACATAGAGCGACCCTTGATCGAGGTAGCGACCCAGATCGGCATAGAGGCTGCCGGCAGGCATGTAGCGGATAGCGGTATCGATCAGGCGAGCCAGTTCCGGTTCGCCACGCATCATCAAGCGATAACTGACCACCCGCTCATCCCCCAGCAACCTGCGCAGTCGCAAGCCATCGGCGGGAAATTCGCGCATCAGATAACGCAATTGCAGGTAGTCACCCAGATAGGCATTCCCTTTGCCGCTCTCCAGCGCCGAATAGAGATCTTCCCCCTTCGGCAGTTGCCTGATCACCGCATTCGGGTAGAGCGCCCTGAGCATCCTGCCGGAGCTGGTAGCAGCCGGAACCAGAAAGGTCGCATGTTCGAGATCACCACGGTAGAGAATGGCGGCATCCGTCTCCATCATCGCCCGGCTGACCAGCATATCGGGCAACACGGTCGAGATCGGACCGACATGAGGGACTATGTCGCAGTGGCCTCGCAGCAGCGCATCGCGCACCGCTTGCCAGTCGGGCAGTTCGTGTACCTTGAGCGGGACTGGCAGCACGGCGGCCAGCTTGGCGATCCGATCCTTGAGCAGACCTCCCCCCGCTAACAAATAAGGGGGCGGAAGGGTTGCGGGATAACAGATCTCCAGCTGGGTGATGGAGTCGACATAGGCCTGGGTCGCCGGTGCCAGCGGCAGCACTGTGGTCTGCAATCTCGTAGACTGCGGCGGCTTGGCTTGCAACGGCATGACCAGCACACTGGTCAGAAGCAGAAGGGGAAATTTTGTCATCTGAAAACAAAAGCCAGGCATCTGCCTGGCTTTTTATCACTCGTTGGGTTCAACATTTTCTACCCTGGCCTTGAGCTTCTGGCCAGGCCGGAAGGTCACCACGCGACGGGCGCTGATAGGAATATCCTCGCCCGTCTTGGGGTTACGTCCGGGACGCTGATTCTTCTCACGAAGGTCAAAGTTACCGAAGCCTGAAATCTTGACTTGTTCACCACGCTCTAGCGCCTGTCGGATTTCCTCAAAGAAGGCTTCCACCATATCTTTGGCTTCACGCTTGCTCATCCCGAGTTGGGTGAACAGGTGCTCTGCAATGTCGGCTTTGGTAAGCGCCATAGATCAATCCCTCAAGGATGCATTCAACTCTTCACCAAGGGCCCGCACGACATTGTCTACGGTCTCGGCAATCTCTTTCTCCTCCAGGGTGCGCTGGGTATCTTGCAATACAAGACTGATGGCCAGGCTCTTCTTGTCCTCTGCCATACCAGCACCCTGGTATACGTCAAACAAGTTTATTCCAACTACCTGATTTCCGCCAACTTTTTTAATTACCGCAAGCACATCACCTGCCAGAACCTGACGATCGACCACGACGGCGATGTCGCGACGGTTCGCCGGGAACTTGGAAACTTCGGCAGCCACCGGCACCTTGGCCGGGGTCAGCTTGTCCAGCTCCAGCTCAAACATCACCGCACGGCTCTTGAGGCCCAGCTTCTTCTCGAGGCTCGGGTGGATCACGCCGATGTGGCCGATGATCTCGCAATTACGCAGGATGGCTGCGCTCTGGCCCGGGTGCAGGGCGCTGTGCTCGGTACGCTCGAAGGTAAAGGTGGCCCCTTCGGCGGTCAAGTCCAGCACCGCTTCCAGATCCCCTTTCAAATCAAAGAAGTCGGCTGCGCGGGTTTTGATGTCCCAGTGCTCGTCACTCTGGTTGCCAGTGATGATACCGGCCAGCATCGGCTCTTGACGGATGCCGTTCTCGGCGCTTTCATCTTTGATGAAACGCAGACCCTGCTCGAATAGACGCACGCGCGGCTGCTGACGGTTCTGGTTGTAGACGACGGCTTGCACAAGACCCGGGAACAGAGAGACGCGCATAGCGGACATCTCGACCGAAATCGGGTTCGGCAGCACGATGGCATCGCTCTGCGGGAACAGGGTTTGCTGGGTCTTGGGATCGACGAAGCTGTAGGTGATCGCTTCCTGGAAACCGCGGTCAACCAGCAGGTCACGCACGCGCTTCAGGGTCACCTGCCCTTCTGCCTGCTCAACCATCGCCAGAGAGGCGGCGGGTTTGAGGTTCGGGATATTGTTGTAGCCGTAGATGCGGGCCACTTCCTCAATGAGGTCTTCCTCGATAGCGATATCGAAACGCCAGGAGGGCGCCAGCGCAGTCCAGCCGTCAGCATCCACAGTGACCTGCATGCCGAGGCGAGTCAGGATCTCAACCACTTGGGCATCAGCCACGCTGATACCGATCACCTTGTCGAGCTTGCTACGACGCAAGCGGATGGGTTCCGCTTTCGGCAGATGGGCATCGGATTTGACCTCGATGACCGGACCGGCTTCGCCGCCACAGATATCCAGCAGCAGGCGGGTGGCACGATCCATCACCTTGGCTTGCAGCTCGGGATCCACCCCGCGCTCGAAGCGATGGGAAGAGTCGGTGTGCAGACCGTAAGCGCGAGCACGACCGGTGATGGAGAGCGGCGCAAAGAAGGCACACTCCAGCAGGATGTCGGTAGTGGTCTCGGAAACACCGGTGCGATTGCCGCCGAAGATGCCGGCCATGCAGGCAGGGCCTTTGGCATCGGCAATCACCAGAGTAGTCTCTTTGAGCTTCACTTCGTTGCCGTCGAGCAGAGTCATCGGCTCATCGCTACGAGCGCGACGCACCACCAGTTCCCCTTCAAGCGTCGCCAGATCGAAGGCATGCATCGGCTGACCGAATTCCAGCAGCAGGTAGTTGGTGATGTCGACGATAGCGTCGATGGAGCGAATGCCGCCACGACGCAGCTTCTCTTGCATCCAGAGCGGGCTCTGGGCCTTGAGGTTCAGCCCCTTGATGACGCGCCCCAGATAACGGGGGCAGTCGGCTGGCGCCTCCACCCGGATCGGGAAGGTCGCATCGATAGTGGCAACAGCTGGCGCCCAGGTCGGCTCGACCACGTCCACGCTGTTGAGCACACCGATCTCACGGGCCAGACCGGCGATACCGAGGCAATCGGCTCGGTTCGGGGTCAGATCCACGTCGATGGAGACGTCGTTCAGATTGAGGTAGTCGCGAATATCGGTACCGATGGGGGCATCGGCCGGCAGCTCGATGATGCCATCGGCTTCAACGTCGATACCCAGCTCACTGAAAGAGCAGAGCATGCCGTGAGACGGCTGGCCACGCAGCTTGGCTTTCTTGATGGTGAAATCACCCGGCAGGGTCGCCCCTACTTTGGCCACACACACTTTCAAGCCCTGACGGCAGTTCGGCGCACCGCAGACGATATCAAGCAGCTCGGCCTCGCCCACGTTGACCTTGGTCACCCGCAGCTTGTCGGCGTCCGGGTGCTGGGCGCACTCGACCACTTCACCCACCACCACATTGTTGAACTGGCCAGCCACCGCTTCCACGGCGTCCACTTCCAGACCGGCCATGGTGATCTGCTCGGCCAGTGCATTGTCACTCAACTCGGTGCGGACCCACTCCATCACCCAGGATTTGCTGAATTTCATGTTCTCTCGCCCTTACTTGAACTGCTTGAGGAAGCGCAGGTCGTTTTCGAAGAAGGCACGCAGGTCGTTGACCCCGTAACGCAGCATGGTCAGGCGCTCAACGCCCATGCCGAAGGCAAAGCCGGAGTATTTTTCCGGATCGATACCAACCGAACGCAGTACGTTCGGGTGCACCATGCCGCAACCCAGCACTTCCAGCCACTTGCCATTCTTGCCCATCACGTCTACTTCGGCACTCGGCTCAGTGAACGGGAAATAGGAAGGACGGAAGCGAATGGTCAGGTCTTCCTCGAAGTAGTTGCGCAGGAAGTCGTGCAAAATGCCCTTCAGCTCGGTAAAGCTGGCATGCTCGTCAACCAACAGACCTTCAACCTGATGGAACATCGGGGTGTGGGTCATGTCGTAGTCGTTACGATAGACGCGGCCCGGTGCAATGATGCGGATCGGCGGCTGTTGCTGCTGCATGGTGCGGATCTGCACACCGGAGGTGTGGGTACGCAGCATCAGATCAGGATTGAAGTAGAAGGTATCGTGATCGGTACGCGCCGGATGGTGAGCCGGAATATTCAGCGCATCGAAGTTGTGGAAGCCATCTTCAATCTCGGGACCACGGGCCACCTTGAAGCCCATCTCGCCAAACAGGCGCTCGATGCGTTCGATGGTGCGGGTTACCGGGTGCAGACCGCCATTCTCGATGCGGCGGCCCGGCAGGCTGACGTCGATGGTCTCTGCGGCCAGCTTCTGGTTCAGCACGGCGACTTCGAGTGCTTCACGACGCTCGTTCAGGGCATCCTGAACCTGCTGTTTGGCCTGGTTGATCACGGCGCCCGCGGCGGGACGCTCTTCGGCAGACAAGGCACCCAGGCCCTTCATCTGCTCGGTAAAAAAGCCCTTTTTACCCAGATATTTGACCCGGATTTCGTCGAGGGTAGCGATATCGCTCACGCCCTCAATTTCGGCTCTGGCTTGGCCGACTACTTCTTCAAGCTGTTGCATGTCTTCCTCGTCACCACTCCCGGTACAGGAGCCTTTAGGCTAAATAAGGTCAAGAGGGGAATAATACAAAAAAAGCCCCTTCGCTGACCATAGTTAAGGTGGGCTTTTCTCCCTACAAATCATTTTGTTATATCAAGCGAGTCTCATCGGCTCACCGCCACTCTTGAAATAGTGGAACAAACATCTAGTTTGTTGGCATATGAACCATTTGTAGAACAAGTCATCTCGCACATATCACCTTGTGTGGAGAAATCTGTAGCGCGTGTAAAACAGTGGACAGAATATGGACGGGAGAATGGAAAAAGTGATGTAAAACCGTGAATGACAGATACAAAAAAGGAGGCCTGAGCCTCCTTTTAACGTTTATAACAGGACTGGATTAAACCAGAGCTGCTTTAGCTTTTTCAACCAGGGCGGTGAAAGCCATTTTGTCGTGAACGGCGATATCGGACAGGATCTTGCGATCGATCTCGATAGAAGCCTTCTTCAGACCGTTGATCAGACGGCTGTAGGACAGACCGTTCTGACGGGCTGCAGCGTTGATACGCGCAATCCACAGCTGACGGAACTGACGCTTTTTCTGGCGACGGTCACGGTAGGCATACTGACCAGCTTTGGTTACCGCTTGTACCGCTACGCGGTAAACACGGGAACGGGCGCCGTAGTAACCTTTGGCGGCTTTCATTACTTTCTTGTGACGAGCTCGAGCAGTCACACCACGTTTAACTCTTGGCATTTTTCACATCCCCCCTTATGCGTACGGCAGACAAGCGACAACACGTTTGTGGTCGGCAGCAGAAACCATGAATTTCGGTCCCAGCTGACGCTTACGCTTGCTGCTCTTCTTGGTCAGGATGTGACGCAGGTGGTTGTGCTTGCACTTGAAGCGACCCGAGCCAGTCTTTTTGAAGCGCTTTGCAGCACCCCGGTTGGTTTTCATCTTCGGCATTTCATACTCCGCATTGTGAGTGACAACAAAATCGCAAGGCGAACCGACTCACGGGCGAACCCGTGAGTCAATTTCTTGTGGGCCTTAAGATTTCTTCTTGGGTGCGAGGACCATCACAGCTTGACGGCCTTCGACTTTCGGGAACGACTCGACTACGGCCAACTCTTCCAGATCGTTCTTGACGCGTTCCAGAACCTTGATACCAAGATCCTGGTGGGCCATTTCACGACCACGGAAGCGCAGGGTGACCTTAGCCTTGTCCCCGTCTTCCAGAAAGCGAACCAGGTTGCGTAGTTTTACCTGATAGTCGCCTTCGTCAGTGCCAGGACGGAATTTGATTTCCTTGACCTGGACGACTTTCTGCTTTTTCTTCTGTTCTTTGGTTGTTTTGCTCTTTTCGTAGAGGAATTTGCCGTAATCCATGATCCGGCAAACGGGCGGCTCAGCATTTGGACTGATCTCGACCAGATCAACTCCGGCCTCTGCGGCCAAGTTCAGAGCATCCTGAATGGTAGTGATGCCGATGGCTTCACCATCCAGACCAGTCAGACGAACTTCTTTCAGACGGATCTCTTCATTGATCCGGTGAGCGCGGGCTTGCGGTTGCTTGCCCAGTTTTTTTCCGCCTTTTATAGCTTATTCCTCCACTTTCTTTTGTCCGCGGGTCTGAACTTCCTGGGTCAACAGAGCGATGAACTCTTCAACAGGATAAGTGCCCAGGTCAGCCCCTTTACGAGTCCGTACTGCAATCTTACCGGCTTCAACTTCTTTATCGCCGCAGACCAGCATGAAAGGTACTCGTTTCAAAGTATGCTCGCGGATTTTAAAGCCAATCTTCTCATTTCTCAAGTCCGCTTTTGCGCGAATGCCCGCATCATTCAATGCTTTGGCTACTTTCACCGCATAATCGGCCTGATTATCCGTGATATTCATGACCACAGCCTGAGTCGGCGCCAACCAGGTCGGGAACAGACCGGCGTACTCTTCTGTCAGAATACCGATGAAACGCTCGATAGAGCCCAGGATGGCCCGGTGGATCATCACAGGGACATGACGCTCGTTGTTTTCACCCACGTAAGTGGCACCCAAGCGACCAGGCAGGGCAAAGTCGAGCTGCACGGTACCACATTGCCACGCACGATCAAGGCAATCGTGCAGAGTAAATTCAATCTTGGGACCGTAGAACGCCCCTTCACCCGGCTGCAGATCGTACTTCAGACCGTTGAGCTCCAGCGCTTCGGCCAGTGCTTTCTCGGCGCGATCCCACATCTCGTCGGAGCCGATACGCTGCTCGGGACGAGTGGAGAGCTTGACCACGATGTTCTCGAAGCCAAAGGTACCGTAGACGTCATAGACCATACGAATACAGCCGGAGACCTCTTCCATGATCTGCTCTTCGGTACAGAAGATGTGAGCGTCATCCTGAGTGAAGCCGCGCACCCGCATCAGACCGTGCAGGGAACCGGACGGTTCGTTACGGTGGCAGGAGCCAAACTCGGCCATACGCAGCGGCAGATCACGGTAGGACTTCAAACCCTGGTTGAAGATCTGGACGTGACCCGGGCAGTTCATCGGCTTGATGGCGTACTCGCGGTTCTCGGACTGGGTGGTGAACATGGCCTGGGCATATTTTTCCCAGTGACCTGAACGCTCCCACAGCACACGGTCCATCATGAACGGACCTTTCACTTCCTGATAGTCGTACTCTTTGAGCTTGCCGCGGATAAAGGTTTCCAGCTCACGGAAGATGGTCCAGCCATCGTTGTGCCAGAACACCATACCGGGCGCTTCTTCCTGCATGTGATACAGGTCGAGCTGCTTGCCGATCTTGCGGTGGTCGCGCTTGGCGGCCTCTTCCAGACGCTGCAGATAGGCCTTGAGCTGCTTCTTGTCAGCCCAGGCAGTACCGTAGATACGCTGCAGCATCTTGTTGTTGGAGTCGCCACGCCAGTAGGCGCCGGACATCTTCAGCAACTTGAAGTGGTGGCAGTGACGCATGTTGGGCACGTGCGGGCCGCGACACATGTCGATGTACTCTTCGTGATGATAGAGACCTGGCTGGTCATCACGGGCAATGTTCTGATCCAGGATTTCGACTTTGTAAGACTCGCCGCGCGCCTCGAATACATCGCGCGCTTCTTGCCAGGAGACTTTCTTCTTGATGACGTCGTAATCCTTGGCTACCAGCGCCAGCATGCGCTCTTCCAGGGCAGCCAGATCTTCATCGGTCAGGGTGCGGTCAAGATCAACGTCGTAGTAAAAACCGTTGTCGATGACAGGACCGATGGCCATCTTGGTCTGGGGCCAGAGTTGCTTGATAGCGTGACCCAGCAAGTGGGCACAGGAGTGGCGCAGGATGTCCAGACCTTCTTCGTCTTTGGCGGTGATGATGGCCAGCGCAGCATCGGCTTCGATCAGCTCGCACGCATCCACCAGTTCACCGTTTACCCGACCGGCAATGCACGCCTTGGCGAGACCGGGACCGATGTCCGCGGCCACATCCATGACGGAAACAGAGTGGGCAAATTGACGTTGGCTGCCGTCAGGCAGAGTAATGATTGGCATTATGTGTTTCCTTATACAGTGGTGACCCCTACCAAAGGTCACATGCGGGATGGAAAAAGAGATTCGAATAAGGTGATGTTCCGGTTCTCCACAGCACTTTGCGAAGACGGCCTGACACGTAAACAGCATGTCTAACGTGACAAACCAAGCCAAAACGGCACCATGCTACCAGAAGTCACCGTGGCTGTATCGGATTTGATGAGATTTTCTACAGTTAAATGAGTCGCTTGCCGACTATTCACCAAGCAGGGATTGCCAGTTGAAGTCAAAACGACTGTTCCCCTCCTCGGCTAGTGCCAGCTCCTGCAGCACCTGAAGCGCCAGCTTGTTGCCCTTTTGCGCTGCCTGATAGAGCCACTGTTTCGCCTGAGAAAGATCGACACGCCCACTCGCCCCCATCAGATGAAGCACCCCGACTTTCAGCATGGCCGGCACATCGCCATTGCGGGCAGCCAGATCCATCCAGTGAAAGGCTTGACGCAGATCCCGCTTCACGCCTGCTCCGCGCAAATAGACATCCGCCAGCCGATATTGACCGAAGGGATCCCCCGCCTGCGCCGACTGATTATAGAGCGTGATGGCCCGATTCATATCCTGCTCACTCCCTTGCCCCACCTCATGACTCCAGCCCATCAGCGCCTGCGCCCTTGGTTGCCCCTGCGCCGCCAGTGGCGACCAGATCCGGGTCGCCTCATCGAAGTGACCGGTACGCCAGGCACGGTTGGCGGCAGCCATCTCCTGCTCTGTAGAGAGCGGGAGCAGACGCCAGATAACTAGAGCAAGCAGACCAATAAACAGCCAGCGGGAAGTGGTGGGGCTCATGATGATTTCCGTGATCCAGTTCTCATTTTGTCTATGTAAACGAAATGTAGCGCCGCAATCAAGCAAGAGATCCCTGCGACAACCCTTTTTGCACCCGGTCGCTCAGCAGTAGTTGTCATTTGTCCGGGGCACCTGCAAAATAACTGTATGTATAACCAGTACTAGTGCGCACCATGGCAGGACGAGGCAGCCCCCACAATATCGATCACCGTTTTAGCGGCCCCCTTGTCGAAACGGTCGATGACGGCTGGCAATCGTCCGATTGGGATGCCGCCTTCACCCCCTCTGTGCCTAGCACCAAGGTACGGGAGATCGATGCACGCAGCATCATCAGCTACAACAGCTCGCCGGATGTACCGTTTGGTCGCTCCATCAACCCCTATCAGGGGTGTGAACATGGCTGTATCTACTGCTATGCCAGACCCAGTCACGCCTATCTGGAGCTCTCCCCCGGCCTCGATTTCGAGAGCAAGCTGTTTGCCAAACGCAATGCAGCCGATCTGCTACGTCGGGAGTTTGCCAAACCGGCCTATCAGCCACAGACCATCGTCATTGGCGCCAATACCGACCCCTATCAACCCATCGAGCAGCGCTATCGCCTCACCCGGCAGTTGCTGGAAGTGATGCTGGCCCATCGCCATCCGGTCGGCCTCATAACCAAGAGCGCCATGATCTTGCGTGACCTCGATCTGTTGACCGAGCTGGCCAGAGAGGGACTGTGTCAGGTGATGGTGTCGGTGACGACCTTGAACGAAACCCTGCGGCGACAGCTGGAGCCCCGCGCCAGCACGGGTGCCGGCCGCTTGAAAGTGATCGAGAAGCTGGCCAACGCTGGCGTGCAGGTGGGGGTACTAGCCGCCCCCATGATCCCGCGGCTCAATGAGCCGGAGCTGGAGCAGATCATCAAATCGGCCGCCGAGGTTGGCGCCAGCTGCGCCGATTACATCCTGCTGCGATTACCCCACGAGTTGGCTCCGCTATTTGGTGACTGGCTCGATACCCACTATCCGGGCCAGAAGGAGGCTATTTTGAATCAGTTGCGAGCCAGCCGCGGTGGCGGGCTCAACAGTACCGCCTTCGGCACCCGCATGCGCGGTGAGGGGCATTTTGCCGATCTGCTGGCCCAGCGCTTTCGCCTTATCAGCAAGCGCCTTGGACTTGGCAAACGCCATATTCAGCTCAGGCTGGATGGGTTTATCCGCCCAGGGGAGCAGCTGTCGCTCTTCTAATCCCCCTCTCATGCCCTGCATATATCAGGTGCACAGCCCTTGCCTGCCAAGAGGTCGAGAGGAAGACCTGCCGCGACACATCCTGTAGGAACCCCGCTTTTCCGAATTTTCCAACGGATTAGCTATGTCACGACATGATCGCACTATCCGGTAAAGACAGGGCAAGCGCCTTAGCCTGCTCGCTGATCCCGACCCTGTTGCACCATTTCAACCGGCAGTCGCGAGGGTTCATGGGCCACTTCGTGCTCATCCTCGCCATACTGCGGCACCGCTGACGCTCCCCATACCCGGCTCCACCAAATTTCCCACGTGATCCAACTGGTCATATGCAGCTCCTGACGGTGAAGGTGATGGCAACGGCGCACCACTCGCTCGGCAGGATAGCGGCTGGGGATGACAGGGAAATGACAAAAAAATCACTTGTAAACAGGCAACGGGCCGTGGCGGGGAAAAGCCGAAACAGCTCACATATTCGGCGAAACAACCCTGAAAGCGGTCACAAATCTGCAGGTTGTGGATTGCAGCCCACCTTGTTCCCGCCAAAGCTGGCTTGCCCATTCAAGCATGTATAAAAACAGGGACACAATAATGAAACACACAGCGGGAATCTGGGCGATCGCAGGCATGCTGATCGCTCCCTTGGCGCACGCCGATGTCATACTGCACGCCTTCAACTGGAAGTACAGTGAAGTGACCGCCAAAGCCGACCTTATCAAGTCGGCCGGTTACAAACAGGTACTCATCTCACCGCCCCTGAAGTCCTCGGGCAACGAGTGGTGGGCCCGTTACCAGCCGCAGGATCTGCGCCTTGTCGACACCCCCCTTGGCAACAAGCAGGATCTCGAGCAGCTGATCGCCGCCATGAAGGCGCGCGGTATCGCCGTCTATGCCGATGTGGTGCTCAACCACATGGCCAACGAGAGCTGGAAGCGCCAGGACCTCAACTACCCCGGTAGCGAACTGCTCGGTCAGTACGCCGCCAACCCAGCCTATTTCGAGCGCCAGAAGCTGTTTGGCGATCTGGGGCAAAACCTGCTGGCTGCCGCCGATTTTCATCCAGAAGGGTGCATCAGTGACTGGAGCGATCCGGGCCACGTCCAGTACTGGCGCCTGTGTGGCGGCGCGGGTGACAAGGGTCTACCGGATCTGGATCCCAACAACTGGGTGGTGAGCCAGCAGCAGGCCTATCTCAAGGCGCTCAAGGGGATGGGGATCAAGGGCTTTCGGGTCGATGCGGTCAAACATATGAGCGATTACCAGATCAACGCCGTGTTCACCCCCGAGATCAAACAGGGGATGCATGTGTTTGGCGAGGTGATCACCACAGGGGGCGCCGGCAGCACCGATTACGAGCGCTTCCTCAAACCCTACCTCGACAACAGCGGTCAGGGTGCCTATGACTTTCCGCTGTTTGCCTCCCTGCGCGGGGCGTTCAGTTACGGTGGCAGCATGAACCTGCTGGCGGATCCGGGTGCCTATGGTCAGGCCCTGCCGGGTAGCCGCGCCGTCACCTTTGCCGTGACCCACGACATCCCCACCAACGACGGTTTCCGCTATCAGGTCTTAAGCCAGACAGACGAGAAGCTGGCCTATGCCTACCTGCTCGGGCGCGATGGTGGCTCACCGCTGGTCTATTCGGATCACGGCGAGACCCAGGCCAAGGACGGCCTGCGCTGGCAGGATTACTACCTGCGCGCCGATCTCAAGGGAATGATCCGCTTTCACAATGCGGTGCAGGGTCAGCCGATGCAGTTGGTCGGCAGCGGCGACTGCTTCGTGCTGTTCAAACGGGGCAAGCAGGGGCTGGTCGGTATCAACAAGTGCGACGACGAGCAGGAGTACTGGCTCGATACCGCTAGGTTCGAAATGAACTGGTATCGCAACTATCGGGACGTGCTCGACCAAGGTGCCGTGCTCAACGTGCAGAGCCAATGGGTACGGGTCGCCATGCCCGCCCGCAGCGCCAGAATGTGGCTGCAGGAGTGATCCCGCCAGCACCCTGCCCTACTTTTATCTGGCAGTCATAAAAAGCAGACAAATAAAAAGAGCGACCACCTGGGTCGCTCTTTTTGCTGAGGCAAGTGACTCAGGAGACGATTACTCGTCGCCCGCTTCCCCTGCATCGACCGCATCAGTGCCGGTCGCGGTATCGGTACCTTCAGATACCTCACCGTCCACGGCCAGAGCGTCGTTCTCGTTCTCGTCTTCGTCACTCTCGGCGATGCGCTGCAGGCCAACCACGGTCTCGTCTTCACCGGTACGGATCAGACGGACACCGCCGGTGTTACGGCCAATGACGCTCACCTCGGCAACACGGGTACGCACCAGGGTGCCGCCGTTGGTGATCAGCATGATCTGGTCGGTATCTTCGACCTGGATCGCATCGATCACCTTGCCATTGCGCTCATCCACCTTGATGGAGATAACGCCCTGGGTACCACGGCTCTTGGTCGGGTACTCATTGAGTGCGGTACGTTTGCCGTAACCGTTCTCGGTAGCGGTGAGGATGGCACCTTCGCCACGCGGAACGATGAGGGAAACCACCTTGTCACCGGCGCCCAGCTTGATGCCGCGCACACCGGCAGCGGTACGACCCATCGGGCGTACGCCCTTGAAGGTGCCCTTGCTTTCGGTGCCTTCGCCGTTGTCGCTGCCATCATCGTCATTGCCGGCATCGTCGTCGGTTTCAACGTCATCGCTGACATCCGCATCAGCGCGACCGCTGCCTTCGGCGAAGCGAACGACTTTGCCCGCATCGGAGAAGAGCATGATCTCGTTGCTGCCATCGGTGATATCCACCCCGATCAGCTCATCACCCTCTTTGAGGTTGATGGCACGAATACCGGAGGAGAGCGGACGGCTGAAGTCAGACAAGCTGGTCTTCTTCACGGTGCCGTTGGCGGTGGCGAAGAACACATACTTCTCGGCATCATACTCCTTCACCGGCAGGATGGCGGTGATACGCTCACCCTCTTCCAGCGGCAGCAGGTTGATGATCGGACGACCACGGGCGCCACGGGACGCTTCCGGAAGCTGGTAAACCTTGAGCCAGTAGACCTTGCCGCGGGTGGAGAAGCACAGAATGGTGTCGTGGGTGTTGGCCACCAGCAGACGTTCCACAAAGTCCTCTTCCTTGATCCGGGTGGCCGACTTGCCACGACCACCGCGGCGCTGGGCCTCGTAGTCGGAGAGCGGCTGATACTTCACATAGCCCTGGTGAGACAGGGTAACTACCACGTCTTCCGGGGTGATCAGATCTTCGATGTTGATCTCGGCACTGGACATGCTGATCTCGGTGCGACGCTCGTCGCCATACTGCTCGCGCACGGCCAGCAGCTCATCGCGGATCACTTCCATCAGACGAGCCGGGCTCGCCAGGATGTGCAGCAGCTCGGCGATCAGATCCAGCAGAGATTGGTACTCTTCCAGGATCTTCTCGTGCTCGAGGCCGGTCAACTTGTGCAGACGCAGGTCAAGGATGGCCTGGGCTTGCTGTTCGGTCAGGAAGTATTGACCTTCACGAATACCGAACTGTGGCTCCAGCCACTCTGGCCGCGCTGCGTCGTCGCCCGCTTTCTCCAGCATGGACGCCACGTTGCCGAGTTCCCAGCCCTTGGCAACCAGGCCCGCTTTTGCATCGGCCGGCGTCGCGCTGTGACGAATAAGCTCGATGATGGGATCGATGTTGGCCAGCGCAACCGCCAGACCTTCAAGGATATGGGCCCGATCCCGCGCCTTGCGCAGTTCGAACACGGTCCGGCGAGTCACCACTTCACGGCGGTGCAGCAGGAACGCATCCAGGATCTCTTTAAGGTTCATCACCTTGGGCTGGTTGTTATCGAGCGCCACCATGTTGATGCCGAACGTGGTTTGCAGCTGGGTGTGCTTGTAGAGATTGTTCAGCACAATCTCGCCAGACTCGCCACGTTTGATCTCGATAACAATGCGCATGCCGTCTTTATCAGACTCATCGCGCAGGGCACTGATGCCCTCAATTTTCTTCTCTTTGACCAGCTCGGCGATCTTTTCGATCAACCGCGCCTTGTTCACCTGATAAGGCAGCTCGTGAACGATGATGGTCTCGCGACTGGTCTTGTCGTCCACTTCCACTTCGGCCTTGGCGCGCACATAGACGGAACCACGACCGGTGCGGTAAGCCTGCACGATGCCGGAACGACCGTTGATGATGCCGCCGGTGGGGAAATCAGGCCCGGTGATATAGGTCATCAACTCATCGATGGTGAGGTCGCCATTCTCAATCAACGCCAGACAGCCGTTGACTATCTCGGTGAGGTTGTGAGGCGGAATGTTGGTCGCCATGCCCACCGCAATACCGGAGGAGCCGTTGATCAACAGGTTGGGAACCTTGGTGGGCATGACAGCCGGGATCATCTCGGTGCCGTCATAGTTCGGCACCCAGTCCACGGTCTCTTTGTCCAGATCAGCCAGCAACTCGTGAGAGATGCGGGCCATCCGCACTTCGGTATAACGCATGGCCGCGGCGCTGTCGCCGTCGACTGAACCGAAGTTGCCCTGACCATCGACCAGCATGTAACGCATGGAGAAATCCTGCGCCATCCGGACAATGGTGTCATACACAGCGATATCGCCGTGCGGGTGATATTTACCGATTACGTCACCGACCACACGGGCCGATTTTTTATAGGGCTTGTTCCAGTCGTTCCCCAACTCGTTCATTGCAAACAGAACGCGGCGGTGAACCGGTTTCAAGCCATCACGCACATCCGGCAGAGCTCGTCCTACGATCACGCTCATGGCGTAATCAAGATAGGAACTCTTGAGCTCTTCTTCGATGTTGACCGGCGTGATCTCTCTGGCCAGATCGCTCATAGAAAGCCTTATCCCTAATTAGTTGTTCTTTGGCTTAAACAGCGCGACATGGTAACACACTGAGCCAAATACCTTAAGCCACAAATCGGGTATCAGATCGGGCTGGTGTGACAAAGTCCGTCCGTTATAATGCCCGCCAGGACAATAGATTGCGCCCATGACTCATAACCGGGCGCCCGGCCACAGGATCTTCGAAAAATGCACAGTGACGCCAATGTCGATCTGACAGAAATCGCCAAGTTTGACGCCATCGCCTCCCGCTGGTGGGACATGGAAGGTGAATTCAAACCCCTGCATCAAATCAATCCGGTACGCCTTGACTGGATCACCGACAAAAGTGGCGGTCTGTTTGGCAAGCGCATGCTCGATATCGGGTGTGGTGGTGGCATCCTCTCCGAGAGCATGGCGCGCCGTGGCGCCAAGGTAACCGGCATCGACATGGGCAAGGAGCCGCTCGGGGTCGCCCGCCTGCACGCTCTGGAGCAGGGTGTCGAGCTCGAATATCGCCAGATCACCGCCGAAGCTCATGCCTTGGAGGCCGCCGGCCAGTATGACGTGGTCACCTGCATGGAGATGCTTGAGCATGTGCCGGACCCGGCCTCCGTGCTGCGCGCCATCGCGACCCTGGTTCGCCCGGGTGGCCGGGTGTTTGTCTCTACCATCAACCGCAACCCGAAAGCCTATCTGATGATGATCATCGGGGCCGAATACCTGATGAAGATGGTGCCCAAGGGTACCCACGACCACAAAAAGTTCATCACCCCGGCCGAACTGTGTCGCATGGGTGAAGCGGCTGGCCTGCTGGTGCGCGACATGAGCGGCGTCCACTATGCCCCCCTCACCAACCAGTTCAAGCTCGGCAAGAATGTTGACGTCAACTATATGGTGGAGTTTGTCCGCCCGGAGCACGGTTGATGAGCGCCTCTCACCCTGTGCCTCTGCGCTGCGTGCTGTTTGATCTGGACGGCACCCTGCTCGACACGGCCCCGGATCTCGGCGCCGCCGCCAACCATGTGCTGATAAACGAAGGTTTTGCGCCGCTCTCTGACGACATCATTCGTCAGACCACCTCCCACGGAGCGCTCGGGCTGCTGAAAGCGGGTCTTGGCGACGAACTGCTTGAAGAGCTGGGGGCCACGCGCCTGCGCAATGCCCTGCTCGACTACTACGCGGCCAACCTCTGTGTCGGTACCCGCCCCTATGAGGGGATGGTGGATCTTATCGAGTGGCTGGATGAAAAAGCGCTGCCCTGGGGCATCGTCACCAACAAGCCGGGCTTTCTCACCGAACCGCTGCTGGCGTCCCTGCCACAGCTTGCCAGCTGCGGCGTCACCGTCAGCGCCGATACCCTGCCGGTACGCAAGCCCGACCCCGCCCCCATGTTCTTTGCCTGCGACCAGCTGGGCGTCGAGGCGGCTCACTGCCTCTATGTGGGTGATCATGTGCGGGACATCGAAGCGGGCCGCAATGCGGGCATGCGCACCGCCGTCGCTGGCTGGGGCTATCTGAGCGATAACGAGGATCCCGCCGAGTGGGGCGCCGATCTGCACTTCGATACCGTGCAGGCCCTGCACCACTGGCTGCGCTACGAGCTGACGGCCAAGGTGTGACGCGCAGCCTTACCGAGTAACGTGCAATAACGGGGCGGAGAGAGACTCCCCGCCCTCTTGAACCTCTTCATTTACGCTCTCATACGCTCTCACAACCTGCGCCGCCATCACACCTCTATTCATGGATAATAAAGGCAGCTTACCGGCTGTTGGATACCCATTTGACAAACACGCAGCCTTCACATACAGGCCACAAACCGCCATCGTCTGATGTTAAGCCCTTGCCACGCTGAGCCCGCGGCTGCGACAAGTGGACAGCTTTTGACCCTTGTTGCATAAGGGATAATCAGCCGCCGTTTGCTAGTAAAAAGCCCCCCGTTTCGCAAGCAAAAAAAGTTATTTAAATTTTCCATCTTCGATCGGGAGACTTGCATTTAGCGGAGCGGACGAATGAAAACCCGCTCACTGTGAGCGGTCACTAACTGATGGGGCAAGACTCACAATTTATCCACAGCTCGTCACTTATCCACACATTGCAATGGCGGGCTGACCTCACTATCTTGTAGCTCGAACTTAAAATAACACTACATCTTGTGATTCATCGCACAATCTCTACCCACCTCCCGCACACCGCCGGAGCCTGGGTGGCGCCATTGTGCGATGGTTTTTCGGGAATCAACTGAAGGTCATCAGCCAATGAACTTGTTTGTGACGAAGCGTAACGGACACAAAGAACCCATCGATCTGGATAAAATTCACCGCGTGCTGGACTGGGCCGCCGAAGGGCTCGACAACGTGTCGGTCTCCCAGGTAGAGCTCAAATCCCACATCCAGTTCTATGACGGTATCCGTACCGCCGACATTCACGAAACCATCATCAAGGCGACGGCTGACCTCATCTCCGAGCAGACCCCGGACTACCAGTACATGGCAGCTCGTCTGGCCATCTTCCACCTGCGCAAGAAGGCCTATGGCCAGTTCGAACCGCCCCACCTCTACCAGCACGTGGCTCGTCTGGTGGACATGGGCAAGTACGACAAGCACCTGCTGGAAGACTACACCCAGGCCGACTTCGAAGAGCTGAACACCCATCTGGATCACTGGCGCGACATGGATTTCTCCTACGCGGCAGTCAAACAGCTGGAAGGCAAGTATCTGGTCCAGAACCGCGTCACCGGCGAGATCTACGAGAGCCCGCAGTTCCTCTATATGCTGGTTGCGGCCTGCCTCTTCTCCAAGTATCCGAAAGATACCCGTCTGGACTACATCAAGCGCTTCTATGATGCAGTCTCGACCTTCAAGATCTCCCTGCCGACCCCGATCATGAGCGGCGTGCGCACCCCGACCCGCCAATTCAGCTCCTGCGTGCTGATCGAGTGCGACGACAGTCTGGATTCCATCAACGCCACCGCCAGCTCCATCGTGCGGTACGTTTCCCAGCGCGCCGGTATCGGCATCAACGCTGGGCGCATCCGCGGTCTGGGCAGCCCCATCCGTGGTGGCGAAGCGTTCCACACCGGTTGCATCCCCTTCTACAAATACTTCCAGACTGCCGTGAAGTGCTGCTCCCAGGGCGGCGTGCGCGGCGGTGCGGCCACCCTGTTCTACCCGCTGTGGCACACCGAAGTGGAAAGCCTGCTGGTGCTGAAGAACAACCGCGGCGTGGAAGAGAACCGTGTTCGTCACATGGACTACGGCGTGCAGATCAACAAGCTGATGTACCAGCGTCTCATCAAGGGCGGTGACATCACACTGTTCTCCCCGTCCGATGCGCCGGGTCTGTACGATGCCTTCTTCGCCGATCAGGACAAGTTTGAAGAGCTCTACGTCAAGTACGAGCAGGATCCGGCCATTCGCAAGAAGACCCTCAAAGCTGTCGATCTCTTCTCCCTGATGATGCAGGAGCGTGCCGGTACCGGTCGCATCTACATCCAGAATGTCGATCACTGCAACACCCACAGCCCGTTTGATCCGAGCGTGGCGCCGGTACGCCAGTCCAACCTCTGCCTCGAGATTGCGCTGCCGACCAAGCCGCTCAACAATATCGACGACGAGAGTGGCGAAATCGCCCTGTGCACCCTCTCCGCCTTCAACCTCGGTGCCATCGAGAAGCTGGAAGATCTGGAAGAGATGGCCGATCTGGCCGTACGTGCCCTCGACGCCCTGCTCGACTATCAGGACTACCCGATTGCCGCCGCCAAGAAGGGCAGTATGGGTCGTCGCACTCTGGGGATCGGCGTCATCAACTACGCCTACTACCTGGCCAAAAACGGTGCCCGCTACTCTGACGGCACTGGTCTGGCACTGACTCACCGCACCTTCGAGGCCATTCAGTACTACCTGCTGAAAGCCTCCGTGCAGTTGGCCCGCGAGTTCGGCCCCTGCCCGCTGTTTGGCGAGACCACCTACGCGCAAGGTATCCTGCCCATCGACACCTACAAGAAGGATCTGGATGCGCTGTGTAACGAGCCGCTGCATCTGGATTGGGAAAGTCTGCGTGAAGAGATCAAGTCAGTGGGCTTGCGTAACTCCACCCTGACCGCCCTGATGCCGAGCGAGACCTCCAGCCAGATCTCCAACGCCACCAACGGCATCGAGCCGCCGCGCGGCCTGGTGTCGGTCAAGGCTTCCAAAGACGGCATTCTCAAACAGGTGGTGCCCGAGTATGATCGCCTGAAAGATCAATACGAATTGCTCTGGAAGCAACCGAGCGTTGACGGCTACCTGCAGCTGGTCGGTATCATGCAGAAGTTTGTGGATCAGGCGATCTCCGCCAACACCAACTACGACCCTGCCCGTTTCGAAGGCAACAAGGTCCCGATGAAACAGCTGCTCAAGGACTTGCTGACCGCCTACAAATACGGCCTCAAGACCCTGTACTATCACAACACCCGTGATGGTGCAGACGATGCCCAGACCGACCTGCAAGATGACGGTTGTGCTGGCGGGGCTTGCAAAATCTAAGTCACGGCAAGAACTGATAACCGGGCGGGAGCGACAAGCTCCCGCTCTCCTGTTTTCTCTATTCACATATTCTGGTAACCATGGCCTATTCAACTTTCTGCCAAACCCAAAACGACCAGCTCAAAGAGCCGATGTTTTTTGGCCAATCGGTCAACGTAGCCCGTTATGATCAACAAAAGCACGAAGTGTTCGAGCGGCTGATCGAGAAGCAGCTCTCCTTCTTCTGGCGCCCGGAAGAGGTGGATGTCTCCCGTGATCGCATCGACTATCAGGCCCTGCCGCCGCACGAGCAGCACATCTTCATCTCCAACCTGAAGTACCAGACCCTGCTGGACTCCATTCAGGGCCGCAGCCCCAACGTGGCGCTGCTGCCGCTGGTCTCCATTCCAGAGCTGGAAACCTGGATTGAGACCTGGGCCTTCTCGGAGACCATCCACTCTCGCTCCTACACCCATATCATCCGCAATATCGTCAACACCCCCGCCCAGGTGTTCGACGACATCGTGACCAATGAACAGATCTTGAAGCGCGCCGGCTCCATCAGCCACTTCTACGACGACCTGATCGAAGCGACCGCCCTCTACAACCTGCATGGTGAAGGGACCCACACCGTCGCGGGCCGCGAAGTGACCATCACATTGCGCGAGCTCAAGAAGAAGCTCTATCTGTGCCTGATGAGCGTCAACGCGCTGGAGGCAATCCGCTTCTACGTCAGCTTCGCCTGCTCCTTTGCCTTCGCCGAGCGTGAACTGATGGAAGGCAACGCCAAGATCATCAAGATGATCGCCCGCGACGAAGCGCTGCACCTCACCGGCACCCAGCACATGCTGAACCTGATGCGCACCGGCCAGGATGACCCGGAGATGGCCGAGATCGCCGCCGAGTGCGAACAGGCCTGCTTCGAGATCTTCAAAGAAGCGGCCATTCAGGAGAAAGAGTGGGCCGAGTACCTGTTCCAGGACGGCTCCATGATCGGCTTGAACAAGGACATCCTCTGCCAGTATGTGGAGTACATCACCAACCTGCGCATGAGCGCAGTCGGCCTGCAGCCAGCCTTTGCCGGCACCAAGCAAAACCCGATCCCCTGGATCAACACTTGGCTGTCATCCGACAACGTACAGGTCGCCCCACAAGAGGTAGAGGTAAGCTCCTATCTGGTCGGCCAAATCGACAGCGAAGTCAATGCCGACGACCTGGGTGATTTCGAGCTGTGAGTGACGCCACCAACACGCTGACCCCTGCCCCGCACGCACCTGCCGAACAGCATGCGGTCGTGGCACCACGGGTACATACCCGGGATGGTGCCGTGCTGCACGCCCATCCCGGCGAAAGCGTGTTGGAGACCCTGGAGCGCCATGGTCATCATGTGGAGTTCCAGTGTCGCAGCGGCTATTGCGGCGCCTGCCGCACTCCACTGATGGCTGGCAAGGTGCACTATCCTTCGGTGCCGCTGGCATTCGTCGCCCAGGGGGAGTGCCTCCCCTGCTGCTGCAAACCGGTCGGCGCTATCCGGCTGGATATCCAGAAGAGCTGGCGCAGCCACCAGCTGCCACTCTCACAAAATAGAAAGCCGCCGGAGCAATCCGGCGGCTTTTTGTCTCTTCACATTGCCCGGGCGCACGATGACAGACGCCCAACCCCTCAGAGGATTACAACCAGGGGGCAGCGGTCGGCCCGTGGTGCAGGCCCAGTTTCCAGACCCGGCCAAAGTGCTTGTAATGACCGGCCGCGACACCGGCCTTCTCACCCATACCGTGGTAGAGATCGAGGTGCCCCTTCTTCACCGCCCCGCCCACATCCAGCGCAATCAACAGCCGCAGCTGGTGCTTGCCGGTCCAGTTACCCTCTTTGTCGAGCAAGGGAACTTCGGCGAGGATCGGGGTACCCATCGGCAACAAGGTCTTGTCGGCAGCGACGGCCGCCAGCGGCAGCAGCGGGATACCGGCCGCGCCGATCACATCATTAGTAGGGCGGCGCTCGAAGAAGACATAGGAGGGGTTCTGCTCCACCAGCTCCTTGACGCTCTCCTCCGGTTGACGGTTGGCCCACTCCTTGATGGCCTTCATCGACATCTGCTCTTTGGGCACTTCACCGCGGTCGATCAGTACCCGACCGATACTCACGTAACCGTGGCCGTTCTTGCCGCTGTAGCCCAGATATTGCAGCCGATCGTCATCTCCGTAATGGACAAAGCCGGAGCCCTGCACATCCATCAGGAAGTTGTCGATAAGGGATTTGCTGTAACCCAGCTCCAGCCCGCGGTTGGCCAGGGCCCCCTGATGGATCTCGGCCCGGGTCGGACAGCGACCGCCACATTTGGGCATGGCATAGATGGGATATTTGTACTTGGCATCCGGGCGGTGGCGCACCTCCAGCACCGGCGAGTAGTAACCGGTAAAGAGCACGTTACCCATGCGATCAGCACCGCCCAACTGGGCCAGACTGATACCGTAACGGGTGATGTCGGCAGGATTGCCGCCGCCCGCGACCCAGCGGGAGAGCTGGTGATAGAGCTCGCCATAACGGCGGGTCATCTTGCCGGAGCGCTCCAATACCAGTCTGCTTTGCGGGCCAAACTTGCTGTAGTCGGCACGCGCACGGCTATTGACCCGCTCCACCCTCACCAGATCCTCTGGCAAGGTCCCGTCCAGATACTGCTTGCCCAGATTTTCCGGCACCTCGCAGTTAAGAAAGCATCTGTTGTCGGTCTGTTTTTTGGGCACTTCTGCTTTGTCAGAGTTGCCCGCACAACCGGCCAGTCCCAGCACTGCGGCGGTCAGCCAGTACGCGTGTTTGTTCATATGTCCTCATATAACGCCAAGAGCCATGCTCGGCGGGGAAGATGCCAAATTTGCAGGGGGAAAGCAAACGACATCAATCACTTGAAGCAGGATTTCTCCAAAGGGGATCCGCTGGGTTATAACAAGGTGACAGGATGTGCGAGGTGATGGATGGAACAGCTCGAAATCTTCCCGTTGCAGAGCCCCTGCATCGGGGTCTGCGAAGTGAACAACAAGGGCTACTGCAAGGGCTGCCTGCGCAATCGCGAGGAGCGTTTCAACTGGCTCACCATGACCCCTGCCGAGCAGCAGGAGGTGATGCGCCTGTGCCGCAACCGCAAGGCACGGGTCGATGCCGCCCGCCGCAAGGCACAGGAAGGCGCCCAAAGTGAGCAACCGGATCAAGCAGGTTGGGATTTTTAAGCTCTTTCCTTACCTGTTTACGACCATCATTAAAAACGTTCCCACACGAAACCAAAAGCGGCCCGAAGGCCGCTTTGTTATTGATTGCATTTACTTACGCTACACCACTCAGGCCGTAGCCAACTTGGCCTGCTCTTCACCGCGCTTGAGCATGGCGTAGGAGACACCGGTCAGCAGCGAGCCTGCGGCAATGGCAACGATATACATCATGACGTTGCTGATGGCGTGCGGGATGAACAGCACGAACAGGCCGCCGTGGGGTGCCATCAGCTCGCAGCCGAACAGCATGGAGAGCGCACCGGTCAGGGCGCCGCCGACCATGCAGGCCGGGATAACGCGCATCGGATCCTTGGCGGCAAACGGAATGGCCCCCTCGGAGATAAAGCACAGGCCCAGCACGAAGGAGGCTTTGCCCGCTTCCTGCTCCGCCTTGATGAACTTGGTGCGGGCCAGGAAGGTGGCAATACCCATGCCCAGTGCCGGCACCATACCGGCGGCCATCACGGCGGCCATCGGGGCGTAGGTTTTGGAGGCCAGCAGGCCGACCCCGAAGGCGTAGGCCGCCTTGTTGACCGGGCCGCCCATGTCGAAGCACATCATGGCGCCGATGATGACACCCAGCAGCACGGCGTTGGCAGAACCCATGTTGTTGAGGAACTCGGTCATGGCATTCATGATGCCAGCCACCGGGCCACCCACCACGTAGATCATCACAAGACCGGTAAACAGGCTGGCAAATAGCGGAATGATCAGGATGGGCTTGAGCGCTTCCAGGGTAGTCGGCAGGCGCACCTTGTCGCTCAGGTACTTGGCGCTGTAACCGGCCAGGAAACCGGCCACGATGCCTCCAAGGAAACCGGCGCCCAGCGAGCTTGCCAGCATACCGCCGATCATGCCGGGAGCGAGACCCGGGCGGTCAGCGATGGAGTAGGCAATGTAGCCAGCCAGCACCGGGATCATCAGGGCGAAGGCGGAGCCACCACCGATCTTCATCAGGGCGGCGGCCAGAGTGCCTTCCACCTTGAACGCCTCGATACCGAACACGAACGAGAGCGCGATGATAAGGCCGCCCGCCACCACCATCGGCAGCATGAAGGAGACCCCGGTCAACAGGTGCTTGTAGGGGCCTGCCTTCTCCTCTTTCTTGGGCTGGCTGGCACCGCTGTGGCGATAGGTTTTCGCCTCACTCCAAGCCTTGTCCAGCTCGGCGCGGGTTTTCTTCAGCGCAGCGCCCGTGCTGGTGCGATAGACCGGCTTACCGTCAAAACGGGCCATGTCCACCTCGATGTCGGTGGCGAGGAATACCAGATCAGCAGCGGCAATCTCCTCGACGGTCAGGGCATTCTGGGCACCGACCGAGCCTTGAGTCTCGACGCGGATCTGATAACCCAGCTGTTTGGCCATGGTCTCCAGCGCTTCTGCCGACATAAAGGTGTGGGCCACACCGGTCGGACAGGCGGTCACCGCCACAATGTGCTTGCCAACGGCGGCCGGTTTGGCGGCAGCGGGCGCGGCTTGATGACGATAGACGCTGGCACCGCTGGTTGCGGCTTCCAGCAAGGCAGCCGGATCCTGCAGGGCGAGATCCATGCTGCCCTGATAGACTCGCTTGCCATCATAGGCGGCGAGATCCACCGGGGCACTGGCGACAACCAGCACCAGATCGGCGGCGGCAATCTGCTCCTTGCTCGGTACTTGGCGAGGCTGCACGCTGGAGCCGACGTCGAGGGTGAGTTCCCAGCCAGCCAGTTTGGCATGCTGTTCTATCCGTTTTGCAGCGAGAAAGCTGGTGGCAATGCCCGCCGGGCAAGCCGTAACCAAGATTGCTTTCATTGGGCATCTCCTGAGTTTTCCATTGAGGGGGTATTGCATTGAACAGGTGCCAGCGCATCCAGAGGCTGTACGCGCACCTGTTCAAGTAAAGGGTTGAGCACATTGATATCGTTAAAGCCGACCGCGACCTGACTGACCGCCAAGGCCGAGACGGCAGTGGCCAGCCGCAGGGTCTGCTCCGTCGCCCAGCCAAGGCTCAGACCATGGGCGAGACCGGCCACCAGGGAGTCGCCAGCACCGACCGTGCTGACCACCTGCATCCGCGGCGGAATGGCCTGCCAGACGGCATCCGGTGCAAACCAGATGAGGCCGTCGGCGCCGTTGGAGATCACCACGTTGGGGATGCCGCTTGCCTGCAGCGCGCGGGCACACTCGGCCTGCTCGCTCAGGGTCTTGATGGGGCGGCCCGCCCACTGGCCGAGCTCCTCCAGATTGGGTTTGACCAAGGTCGGCGCAGCCTTGATCCCTTCGCTTAACGCCGCGCCGCTGCAATCAAAGATCACCTGCTTGCCCTTGGCCTTGAGCAGGCGGATCAGATGGGCGCAGTAATCGGGGGCCACCCCTTTGGGCAGGCTGCCCGCCAGCACGAACCACTCTGCATGCGCAGCCAACTCGTCGATGGCCTGCTCCAGCGCGCTCACCTCCCCTCGCTGGATGGTGAGCCCCGGCAGGTTGAGATCGGTGACCCGACCGGACTGCTCGGAAATCTTGACGTTGATGCGGGTGCTGCCCGCGACACGGACAAAGTGATCATCCAGCGCTCGATCTGCAAACAAGGAGACAAAGCTCTGCTCATTGTCAGCGCCAAGCCAGCCGGTGACGCCCACGTCGCGGCCCAGATCCTTGAGCACCATGGCGACGTTGATCCCCTTTCCCGCCGCGCGCAGGTTGGCCTCGCTCACCAGATTCACCTCGCCAAGGCTCATCGCCTCAAGACGGGTGGTGAGATCGAGCGCGGGGTTGAGGGTAATGGTGACAATCTTCATCAATGCGCCCCCTCGCCCAGACCGGCGGCAATGGCCTCACCGATCCCCTTGAGGGCGGCTTCGGCATCCGCTCCTTCGGCGCGAAACGCCAGACGGTGACCGCACTTAACGCCAAGGCCGATCACCTTCATCAGGCTCTTGGCAGAGACCGCCTCGCCGCTGCCATCCAGATTGGCAACCCGGATGTCGGATTCAAACTCTTTGGCCACCTTGACCAGCATGGCGCCCGGACGGGCATGCAGACCGTGAGGATTGATGATGGTGAAGGTTTCGGAAAGACCGCTCGCGGGGCCCGCTTGCAGCATAGCCAGCCCCTCGTTGCCCGCCAGTGTGGCAAGTTGACCGGCCGCCGCCAGTTTGGCCAGATTCTCCAGTTGCGGCAGATGGCTGCTATCGGCGGCACACAGCAACAGCATGGCGCTGACCGGTTGATCCCCTGCCATAAGTTCGCTGCTCGGCGTTGCCAGCACCCAACCGGTCTGGGCAGCTTGCGCACGGGCCAGCCAGACGCCCCCGCCCAGATAGGCGGGATCGCTTGCCAGCAGCGCCGTCACCATGGCGGCATCGCCCCAGCCAGCAGACTTGGCGCGGGCGGCCGCACCCAGCAGCAGCTGGTCGCGATCATCGGCCGGGAAGTCAGCCAGGGTCAGGTATTGCACCTCTTTGGCGGCAGTGGCACCGGTCAGGATGTTGATGATGGTGTCGGTATCGGTAGCCTCTTTCAATTGCGCGGCCGCCTGCTCGTCACCCAGCACATGGGTGAGCTGGCGCAAAATGCCCAGATGCTCGTCGGACTTGGCGGCAATCCCGATGGCGACGTAGGCAATCTGCCCCTCATCCCACTCGATACCGTTGGGGAACTGGGCCACCATGACGCCGGTGCTCTTCACCAAATGGCGGGTGTCGGTGGTGCCGTGAGGAATGGCGATGCCGCTGCCAAGGTAGGTGGCGTGTTGCGCCTCGCGGGCCAGCATCCCATCCACATAGCCCGCTTCCACCAGACCGGCTTCGGTCAGTTTGCCTGCCAGCAGGGCAATGGCGTCCGACTTGGTCACCGCCGTCTGCCCCAGCAAGATCTGCTCTCGCGCCAACTTCAACATAGAGACTCTCCATCAGGTTCCGGCCGTGCCGGTAGATCACAATTGAACATTCGAGTAACTCGCCAGCTGACAATAGACCCGATCGCGGTTGTCTGTGATCGGTGCCTGATTTTCAGGCCACTGAGTCTCTTCGTTGCTGACAGGCTGAATCGTTTCACTTACACTCAGACTGAATCGTTTCAGCGAATTGATCAAGTACCCACAAAGAGTGCTTTTCAATGATATGATCCCGCGCACACTTTTCGGTGCCCTCACCCGGCAGTGACCGTGGGCCTTGCAACTCAAACAGAGCCAATATGATGAAACTGGATGAAATCGCCGCCCTCGCCGGTGTCTCGCGCACCACGGCAAGTTATGTGATCAATGGCAAGGCCGACCAATACCGCATCAGCCAGGCTACCCGTGACAAGGTGATGGCAGTGGTCACAGCCCACAACTACCAACCGGACAGCCGCGCCGCCTCCCTGCGTGGCGGCCAGACCAAGACTCTGGGCTTTATCCTGCCCGACCTTGAGAACGCCAGTTACGCCAAGCTGGCCAAACGGCTGGAACAGGGGGCGCGAGCGCAGGGTTATCAGCTGCTCATCGTCTGCTCGGAAGATGATCCCGCCACCGAAAAAGAGTTGGCTCAGATGCTGGTGAGCCGGCATGTGGACGCCCTGCTGGTAGCCAGCTGTCTGCCGCCGGACGACCCCTTCTACGGCAAATTGCAGGCACAAGGCAGCCAGATCCTCGCCATCGACCGGGCCATGGCCGCCGACCAGTTCGTCACCGTCGCCAGTGAAAACGAGAAGGCGAGCTTTGATCTCACCAGCTCCCTGCTCACCCCTACCTTGCGCCATATCGCCTTGATCACCGCGCTGCCAGCACTCACGATCAGCAAAGAGCGCAAAGCCGGTTTCGAGCAGGCGGTCGCCAGTCACAGTGCGGCTCGCCACCTGTGCGAAGGGGATCACTTCTCCCGCCTTGAGGGGTATCGCCTGATCAAAGATCTGCACCAGCAGTTGGGTCAGCTGCCCGAGGCGCTGATCACTACCTCCTATATCCTGATGGAGGGGGTACTCGACTACCTGTTGGAACAAGAGACCGATATGAGCCAGCTTGCCATGGCCACCTTCGGCGACGATCGGCTGCTCGACTTCCTCCCCTTTGGCATCAACTCCCTGCCTCAGCAGCACGATGCACTGGCGAGCCAGGCGCTGGAGCTGGCACTCAAGGCGGTCAATGGCGAATACCAGAGCGGACTGCACTATGTGAGCCGTACCCTCAAGCGCCGCCGCTAACCCGCTCCGCAGCAGACCCGGTTTGCTGGCAATGGGTGGGTTAAGAGAACAGATGACAATAAGGCTGCCATGATCGGCAGCCTTATTGTTTCTCTCCACAACCCTGCCCGCACGCTTTGCTTTCTCTGCATGCCTGACCGACTAAACAACCGGTCTCCACACCCCTTTTTCCCCTCAACGCCACACCAACGTCAATACAAGGTCCTCCCCGATCCCCTATCTGTGCTGCTGCCACTTGGCTTGTCTGTATCTATGAGCCCCTTCTATCAGTCGATTTTTCCGGTGCTTTTTTCTGCAATTAGCCACCGCTGTCATCATTTATTTCCACTTGTCGCCACAAGCCAGCACAAGATCCGTATAAAAGGGGTTGTCTCCGCTATTTTGATCCGCTAACTTGGCAACTATCTTTTACAAGTGACAGGTTTTAGGTACAGATGTTCCCGTTCCGATATTGCTAGCCTCCGGCCTTATCCCCGGAGGCGCCTGCTGATAACGCCAATTGACCCCTCTTGTTGACGTCACTGCTGACATCGCCTGTTTGCACTGACACCGCTACGTTCGGATGGATAACATGAATACCAAAACCCTGGGTTGTACCCTGTTGATCGCCGGCACCACCATAGGCGCCGGCATGCTGGCCCTGCCGCTGGCCTCCTCCTCCCTCGGCGGCCCCGCCACCCTGATGCTGATGGTCGGCCTCTGGGCCCTGATGGCCTTCACCGCCATGCTGCAAGTGGAGGCCAGCCTCAACACCGGCAAGTGGTACCTGCACCAGCTGGCGGATCATCTGCTCGGCCCCTGGGGCAAGCGCATCGCCTCCTTCTGCATCCTGATGTTGTTCTACTCGCTCGCCTCCGCCTACATCAGCGGCGGCAGCAGCCTGCTGGCACAGGCGCTGGCCGATGCGGGCATGACCCTGACCCAGGAACAGGCCGCCTGGGCCTTTACCCTGCTGTTTGGCGGCATGGTCTGCGTCGGCACCAAACAGGTGGATTACCTCAACCGGCTGATGTTCACCGTGAAACTGGTGATCATGGTGGCGGTGCTGGCACTGCTGCTGCCGCGCGCCGAGGGGCAGCATCTGCTCTCGATGCCGCTGGGTCAGGGCTTGCTGCTGGCGGGCCTGCCGGTCATCTTCACCTCGTTCGGCTTTCACGGCTCCATTCCGAGCGTGATGCTCTACCTTGGTGACTGCCCCAAGCAGCTGCGCCGGGTCTTTGTCTGGGGCTCTGCCCTGCCGCTGATCCTCTACGTGCTGTGGCAGGTGGCGATCCTCGGCCTGCTCGGCCAGCAAGCCCTGCTGCAAACCGGCGGCGCGCTGGACAGCCTGCTGGCCAACGTCGGCAAGCTGGTGAGCTGGCCTGCGTTTAATCAGGCGATGCATCTGTTTGCCGATCTGGCGCTCGCCACCTCCTTCCTCGGGGTGACGCTGGGGCTGTTCGACTTTATGGCCAAGGCGACCCATCGCAAGGATAACTGGCAGGGCCGCAGCCAGACCGGTCTTATCACCTTTGTGCCGCCCCTGCTGTTTGCCCTCTACTTCCCGCAGGGCTTTATCATGGCGCTCGGCTACGCCGCCATTGCGCTGGCGATCCTCGCGGTGTTGCTGCCGGTGGCACTAGTGTGGCAGAGCCGCAAACAGGCGGCGTTTTTCAAGATAGTTGTCGCGCAAAGCTGTTTTAAGCAGCCTCTTTCTGCTCCGGCTCGGGTTTCTCGGGCC